>JAGOXN010000431.1 GCA_018059685.1 Steroidobacteraceae bacterium
TGTCATCTTTCGGCGTAATGGAGCCACGAAGTTTTCGGCATATAGGAGCCAGGCAGTTTTCGGCATAAAGGAGCCACTGCCGGGCTGAGCGCGGGCATCTCGACTTTGCGACCGCCGCTACCCTCGGGCCTTTTCGGTCCGGGGAGAACGCGGTGGGTCGCCGGAGATTCGAGATGCATCACTATCGACAGGCCCTGGTGCGGTTGCGCCAAGGGGATACCGACCGGGAGATCGCCCGCGCCCGGCTGATGGGCCGGCCGAAGGCGGCGACCTTTCGGACACTGGCACACCGTCTCGGCTGGCTCGACCCGGCCGCGGCGCTGCCCGACGATGCCGCGATCGCCGCGGCCGTGGGGCAGGCCCGTCGCGCCCGCTCGACGGTCTCCTCGGTCGAGCCCTATCGGGCGATCGTGGAGCGCTGGCACGCCGACGGCGTCTCCGGTGTCGCGATCCACGCGGCACTCGGCCGCGAGTACGGCTATCAGGGCAGCTACTCCTCGGTGCACCGCCTGGTGGCGGCGCTGGCGCGGCAGGCACCGCCGGAGACGACCGTGCGGCTCGAGTTCGCACCGGGGGAGGCCGCGCAGGTCGACTTCGGCGCCGGACCGCTGCTCGCCGATCCGGCCACGGGCCGGCCGCGGCGCACCTGGTGCTTCGTGATGACGCTGTGCTTCTCGCGGCACCAGTACGTCGAGTTCGTCTTCGATCAGAGCGTGCCGACCTGGCTCGGTTGCCATCGCCGGGCGTTTGAGTGGTTCGGGGCCGTGCCCGGCCGGCTCATCATCGACAACCCCAAGTGCGCGATCACCCGCGCCTGCACGCACGACCCGATCGTGCAGCGCGCCTACGCCGAGTGCGCGGAAGGCTACGGCTTCAAGATCGACCCGTGCCCGCCGGCTGACCCGCAGAAGAAGGGCATCGTCGAGTCGGGCGTGAAGTACGTGAAGGGCAACTTCCTGCCCACCCGCACGTTCCGCGATCTCGCCGATCTCAACGCACAGGCACGCGGCTGGGTGCTCGAGGTCGCCGGGCAGCGCCGGCACGGCACGACCCGCGAGGCGCCGCTCGCACGGTTCGTGCGCGAGCGACCGCTGCTCAACCCGCTGCCGCCGATCGCGCCGGATCTCGGCGTGTGGGCCGCCGCTCGCGTCCACCGTGACTGCCACCTGCAGTTCGACCGCAGCTTCTACTCCGTGCCGTTCACGCTCGCCGGCCGGCGGCTGTGGCTGCGCGCCACCGACACCAGTGTCGCGATCTTCGAGGACTACCGCCTCGTCGCCCAACACCTGCGGGCGCTGCGTCCCGGTACGCGGCGCACGGTGCGCGAGCACCTGCCGCCGGAAGCACAGGCGTACTTCCTGCGCGATCGCCACTGGTGCGCCGAGCAGGCCGCGCGCATCGGCCCCGCCTGCGTCGAGCTGATCGAACGGCTCCTCGCCGACCGCATCGTCGAGCGGCTGCGTGCCGCGCAGGGCGTGCTGCGTCTCGCCGAGCGGTTCGAGCCCGCGCGGGTCGAGGTCGCCTGTCGACGCGCACTCGAGCACGACTCCCCGCACTACCGCACCGTCAAGACACTGCTCCTGCACCGACCGGCCTGGCTCACGTTGCCAGGCGGCGCCGAGATCGACGCCAGCGTCCCTTACGTCGGGCAGGCGCGCTTCGCTCGTCCTGCCCAGCACCTGTTCCATCCCGAGACGCCGACCCCGGCGCTCGATCTGTTCGTCGCCAACTCGTAACCCTGAAGGAGACTCACCATGAACCCCATCCCCGAACTCGCCCCGCAGCTCAAGCAGCTGCGCCTCTCCGGCATCCTCGACTCCCTCGAGGCCCGCAACCGCCAGGCCCTCGACGGCAAGCTCGCCTACACCGAGTTTCTCTCGCTGCTCATCCAGGACGAGGTCGCCCGTCGCGAGCAGAAGAAGTTCCAGATGCGCCTGCGCCGCGCCACCTTCCGCACCACCAAGACCCTCGAGCAGTTCGACTTCGAGCGGCTGCCCAAGCTCAACCGCGCCCTCGTCCACGAGCTCGCCACCGGCCGCTACCTCGCCGAACGCGCCCCCGTGCTCATCGTCGGTCCCTGCGGTACCGGCAAGAGCCACCTGAGCCAGGCCCTCGGCCACTGCGCCATCCGCCAGGGCGTCGACGTCGTGTTCACCACCTGCGCGCAGCTCACCGCCAGCCTCAACGCCGCCCGCGCCACCGGCAGCTATGAACGCAAGCTCGCCACGCTCGCCCGCGTGCCGCTGCTCATCATCGACGACTTCGGCCTCAAGCCGCTGCGACCGCCCGCCGACGAGGACCTGCACGACCTGATCGCCGAACGCTACGAGCAGGCCGCCACCGTCGTCACCAGCAACCTCGACTTCGCCGAGTGGGACCAGGCGTTCCCCGCCAACCGACTGCTCGCCTCCGCGACCCTCGATCGACTGCGGCACAACGCCTACTGCCTCGTCCTCGACGGCGACTCGTTCCGCGCCCCCAGGCTGGCCCCGAGCGCGCCGCGCTCACGGGTTGCCAACGGCGCCAAGAACCCTCAGGCTTGAACCACCGGGATGCCCGCGCTCGCTGGCTCCATTACGCCGAAAATACCCGGCTCCTTTACGGCGAGAAATGACA
>JAGOXN010000105.1 GCA_018059685.1 Steroidobacteraceae bacterium
TGTTGCTGGTCACGCGCCTCGCGCGGGCCACGGCCGTGGCCGAAGTGCGCTGGCTCGAGGCCAAGCAGGAGAGCAACTTCGCGCTGTTCGCGCCGCACCTCGAGGAGGTCGTGGCCCTCACGCGCGATAAGGCGCAGGTCCTGTCGCAGGCGCTGGGGCTCGCGCCCTACGACGCGCTGATCGACAGCTTCAGCCCCGGCTTCCCGAGCGCCGAGATCGACCAGCTGTTCCGCGTCGTGTCGCGGCGCCTGCCGGGCCTGATCCGCGAGGCGATCGAACTGCAGGCGTCGCAGTCCCCGTTGCCGCTCATTGGCAAGGTGGGCATCGGCAAGCAGCGCTCACTGGCCGTCGACGTGATGCGTGCTCTTGGCTTCCCGTTCGACCGGGGGCGCCTCGACGAGAGCGACCACCCGTTCACCGAGGGCGTCAACGGGGACGTGCGCGTCACGACGCGCTTCGTGCCCGGCGAACCCTTCACGGGACTCATGGGCGTGCTCCACGAGACCGGGCAGGCGATGTATGACCTCGGTCTGCCCGAGGCGTGGCGCGACCAGCCGGTCGGGCGCGACCGGGGCATGGCGCTCGAGGAGAGCCAGTCGCTGTTGCTCGAGATGATCGTCGGCCGCAGCCGGCCGTTCCTCGCTTATCTGCGGCCGCTGCTCGAGAAGCACTACGGCGTGACGGGCCCCGAATGGGAGGTGGAGAACCTCTACCGGACGCTGGTCCGCGTGCGTCGCGGCGCGATCCGGGTCGATGCCGACGAACTCACCTACCCGGTCCACATCCTGCTGCGCTACGAGATGGAGAAGCGCATCTTCGACGGGACGCTGCCGGTGCGCGACTTGCCTGAAGCCTGGAGCACCGGCCTCGAGGAGCGACTCGGGCTGCGACCCTCCAGCGAGGCCGAGGGCTGCCTGCAGGACGTGCACTGGGCGGTCGGATCCTTCGGTTATTTCCCGTCGTACGCGCTCGGCGGCTTCATCGCCGCACAGCTGTACGAGCGGCTGCGCAACGACCACCCCGACCTCGATGCGGAGATCTCGGCCGGGCAGTTCGGCGGATTGTTCGCCTGGCTGCGCGAGCACGTGCATGGCGTCGGCGCGAGCCTGAGTGCGCAGGAGCTGATCCGCAATGCCACCGGCAAGGCCCTCTCGGCCGCGCCGTGGCTGCGCTATGCAGAATCGAAGTACCTCGAATCATGACCGCAACGGACACCGCCATCCTGCTCGTGCACTGCGCCGACCGACAGGGGCTGGTGGCGGCGGTCACGAGCGCCATCCATCGCTGGCGCGGCAACATCATCGACCTCGACCAGCACGTGGATGCCGAGCGCGGCGTGTTCTTCATGCGGGTCGAATGGGACCTGTCGGGCTTCGGGCTGGCACTCGAGGACTTCGGGCGCGAATTCGCGCGCGAGACGGCGGGGCCGTTCGGCATGCGCTGGCAGCTGCACCGTACGTCGCGGCGGCAGCGCGTCGCGATCTTCGTCTCGCGCTACAACCATTGTCTCTACGACATCCTCGCGCGCTGGCAATCGGGCGAATGGGCGATCGACATTCCGGTCGTGGTCAGTAACCACCTCGACCTCGAGCCGGTCGCGCGCCGCTACGACCTGCGCTACGAGCACGTGCCGGTGACACCCGCGACCAAGCCGCAGGCCGAGGCGCGCGTCCTCGATCTCCTCGGGGAACTCGAGGTCGAACTCGTCGTGCTCGCGCGCTACATGCAGGTGCTGTCGGGCGAGTTCGTGTCGCGCTGGCCGGAGCGCGTGATCAACATCCACCATTCATTCCTGCCCGCATTCGCCGGAGCGCAACCCTACCGCGCGGCGTTCGCGCGTGGGGTCAAGGTCATCGGCGCGACGAGCCACTATGTCACCAAGGACCTCGACGCGGGCCCGATCATCGCCCAGGACGTCGTGCCGGTGACGCACAAGGACTCGGTGGACGACATGGTGCGCAAGGGCCGCGACCTCGAGAAGATCGTGCTCGCGCGGGCCGTGCACGCGCACCTCAGGCGCCAGGTCCTCGTCTACGACAACCGCACGGTCGTCTTCGATTGAGCCGCGCGTAGAATGCGCGTCCCGTGAACGCCGTGCTCGATCGACCGTCCGCAACCTTCAAGCGGCTGCAGGCGCGTCTGCGCGGACTCGTCGGCAAGGCCGTCGACGACTACGCCATGATCGGCGAGGGTGACCGGGTCATGGTCTGCCTGTCCGGCGGGAAGGATTCGTACACGCTGCTCGACGTCCTGTTGTCGCTCAGGCGGAGCGCGCCCGTGCGGTTCGAACTCGTGGCGGTGAATCTCGACCAGAAGCAACCGGGCTTCCCCCGGCACGTGCTGCCGGGATACCTCGAGGGACTCGGCGTGCCGTACGAGATCCTCGAGCAGGACACCTACAGCGTCGTGAAGCGGGTCGTGCCCGAGGGTCGCACCACCTGCGGCCTGTGCTCGCGCCTGCGGCGCGGCCGGCTCTATCGCTACGCCGCCGAGAACGGCATCACGAAGATCGCGCTCGGGCATCACCGCGACGACATCGTCGAGACGCTGTTTCTCAACATGTTCTTCGGCGGACGCATGAAGGCCATGCCGCCGAAGCTCCTTTCGGAGGACGGCCGCCACATCGTGATCCGGCCTCTCGCCTACGTGCCGGAACGCGAGATCGAACGCTACGCCCGCGCACGCGCCTTCCCGATCATCCCGTGCCGCTTGTGCGGCTCGCAGGACAGCCTGCAGCGGGTCGCGATCAAGAAGATGCTCGCCGACTGGGAGCGCGAATTCCCGGGGCGCACCGAGACGATCTTCTCGGCCCTGCGCAACGTCTCGCCGTCGCAGCTCGCCGACGGATCGATCTTCGACTTCACCGGTCTCGAGAACCTGCGCCGGCAGGCCGGCGACGGCGGCCCTGATCTCGACGCGGAGCCCTGGGACGAGCGCTGAGGCCTGGGGTCCGGGAGAGACCTGTCCCCGACGACACCTGGCCGGGCGCTGAAGCCTGGAGTCCGGGAGTCATTGCCCGGGACGGCGTGAACCCTTCCATGGGGCCTCCGGGCTCGGCATCCATGCCTCGCACGGCCCGGGCAATGACTCCCGGACTCCAGGCTTCAGCACGGGCAGCGTGTCGCCCGGTGCCGTCCGGGCCGCGCGCCGCGCGTGTCAGCGTCGCACGGCCACCCGGAGCCGGCTGTGCCAGTACCCGTAGCCGAAGTACACGATGAACCCGAGCAGCGTCCACACGGCGAGCCGTATCCACGTGTCCTTCGGCAGGGCGAGGGTGAGCCCGAGGCAGACCACGACGCCCGCCGTGCAGGTGAGGGGCGCCAGCGGGACGCGGAAGGGTCGCGGGGTCTCGGGCATCGTGCGTCGCAGGACCAGTACGCCGACGCAGACTGCCGTGAACGCGAGCAGGATGCCGATCGACACGAGCTCGCCGAGCACGTCGATGGGGAAGGCGCCGGCGAACAACGCCGCCAGCACGCCAGTGATGACCGTGGCGGTCGAAGGCGTCTGGTACTTCGGATGCACGGTCTCCATCTGTGGCGGCAGCAGGCCGTCGCGCGCCATCGCCATGAAGATGCGCGGCTGTCCAAGGATCGACATCAGGATCACGGAGGTCATGCCGATGATCGCGCCGATCTTCACCGGCAGTCCGAGCCAGAACAGGCGCGGGTGCTCGTCGAGCGCGACCGCGACCGGTGCCGCCACGTTGAGCCGCTCGAAGCCCACCATCCCGGTCATCACGGCCGACATCGCGACATAGAGCACGGTCGAGATCAGGAGGGCGGCGATGATCCCGACCGGCACGTCGCGCTGCGGGTTGCGCGCTTCCTGTGCAGTCGTCGCGGCCGTGTCGAAGCCGATGTAGGCGAAGAAGATGATGGCCGCGCCCTGCATGATGCCGCTCCAGCCGAAATGGCCGAACTCGCCGTTGTTGACCGGCAGGTAGGGTCGCCAGTGCGAGGTGTCGATGAATGCCAGGCCGACGACGATGAACAGCACGATGATCGCAACCTTGATCACGACCATGAGGTTGTTGAGTCGCGCCGACTGCCTGATGCCGATGTAGCAGAGCCACGTCAGCACGACGACGATCAGCACGGCCGGCAGGTTCACGATGGCGCCCGTGGTCACCAGGGTATGTTCGGCCGTCTTTGCCACCGGGGCGTTCGTGAGGGCCGCCGGCAGGTCGATGCCGAGCTCCTCGACGAGGTTGACGACGTATCCGGACCAGCCGACGGCGACGGTCGCGGCGGACATCATGTACTCGAGCGACAGGTTCCATCCCACGAACCACGCGACCGCCTCGCCGAGTGTCGCGTACGTGTAACTGTAGGCGCTGCCCGCGACCGGGATCAGCGCGGCGAGCTCCGCATAGCAGATCGCGGCGAGGCCGCAGCCGATGGCCGCCACCAGGAATGCGAGGGTAACGGCGGGGCCCGTGTGATTGGCGGCGACCGTGCCGGTCAGCACGAAGATGCCGCTGCCGATCATGGAGCCGAGACCGATGGAGGTCAGGGTCCTTGCGTCGAGCACGCGGTTCAGCCGCGGCCCGGTCTCGATCTCGCGCGTGATGGCCGCGACCGACTTGCGGGCCGTGAGTTGCTCGAGCACTGCGGATCTCCCCCGACTCGGTTTCGGCGCAGTCTCTCACAGCCACGCGGCCGTCCGCAGCCTCGGTCGCCGGCTGCCGTATCATTCGGCCATGTCGACACGGTCTGATACCCCTGCTCCGGCGTTTCCGCCGCGGCCCATCCCGGAGTCCTACTGGGTACTGCCGGGACGGTTGCTCGTGGGCGAACATCCCGCATACCCGTCGCGATCCGCGACGGGTGATCGCCTGCAGCGCTTCATCCAGGCCGGCGTCACCTGCTTCGTCGACCTGACCGAAGTGCGCGAGATCTCCACCTACCAGGCATCGCTGCCTGCAACGTCCTGGTCAGGGCGCAGCATCGCGTATCTGCGCGAACCGATCCGCGACCACGGCCTGCCGGACAGTCGCGAGGTCGTGGCGCGCGTGCTTGGAAAGATCGACGAGGCGCTCGCGGCGGGTCACGTCGTGTATCTGCACTGCCGCGCGGGCATCGGGCGCAGTGCGCTCGTTGCGGGCTGCTGGCTCGCGAGCCGTCGCGGAACGTCGGAGTACACGCTCGACGAGCTGCAGGACCTGTGGCTGCAGTCCGCGAAGTCGGAGCTCTGGCCCGTCGTGCCGGAAACCGAGGAACAGGCGGCATTCGTGCGCGACTGGATGCCCGCGCAGGAAGCGCAGTCCGTGATCGATCGGCCGCCGCAATCGATCGGACTCGCCGAGCGCGTCAAGGGTGCGCTCTACGGACTGGCCATCGGCGATGCGTTGGGCACGGGCGCGGCGGCGGGTGACGAGTCGGCGGGGCAGTGGTCGCAGCACACGTCGCTGGCCCTGTGCCTCGGCGAGAGCCTGCTCGAGCTCGGGCGGTTCGACGCGCGCGACCAGATGACCCGCTACCTGCGCTGGCAGCGTGACGGTCACCTGTCGTCGAGCGGTCGTCCGTCCGTGGCGACGCCGGACGTCGCGCGCGCGCTGGCTGCGTTCCAGTGGCGCCGCCAGCCGATGGCCGGGTCCCATGACCCGAAGGACCGGTCCACCGCGAGCCTGCCGCGCGTGCTCGCTGCGGTGCTCTACGGGTGGCCGGACATCGCAGCGGCCATTTCTTTGTGCGGCGAGTGCCCGCGCACGACCCACCAGTCGCCCGTGATCATCGACGCCTGCCGCTACTACGGCGCCCTGTTGTGCGGGGCCCTGCGTGGCGATGCGCCGCGCGTCGTGCTCGGCGGGCTCTATGAGCCGGTCCCCGGCCTGTGGTCGAAGGCGCAGCTGAAGCCGGAAGTCCTGGCCATGGCGAGAACCGTGCAGGGGCACGCGGCGCCAATGGCGGCGCACGCGGGTGATCCGGACGCAGTGCGGTCCGTCGCGTGCGCGCGCCTTGCCGTCGAAGGTGCGACGGACTTCGAGAGCGCGTTGCGCCGCGCAGTCGACCACGGCCGGGAAGCCGCGCTGGACGGGGCACTGACCGGTGCGCTCGCGGGCGCACTGCTGGGTGAGCGTGCCCTGCCGCCCCGGCGACTCGCGACCCTGGCACGCTTCGGTGTGCTCGAGTCCATGGCAGGTCGGTTCCTCGCCCGCCTGCGTGCGGACCCGGACCGGGGCATGCCGGGAGCATCGCTGCGGTGACCCCGCCGCGCGGCAGGCGCATGGCCGGAGTTCGTGAGCCGGCGTGGACGCGTCTCGACGACGAGTCGCTTCTCGACCTGCGCTTCTGCGACCTGCGCCTGAGTCTCGCGCAGTCCCGGCTCGAGGCGAGCGTGCGCCGCCTGTACGCCGAGCTCGCGGGCAAGGGCATCCGGTTCCGTCCGCATTTCTGGCTGTCCGAGGAGTGGTTCTCGCCGGACGGGATCCCGGGCATCGCCATCCCGTTCTACCTCGCGCACCCGCGCCTGACGCGGCTCGAACGCCACTTCATGCACGAGGTCGAGGGCGGCAACGACAAGTGGTTGATGCGCATCCTGCGCCATGAGACCGGGCACGCCATCGACACGGCCTTCGGGCTGCGACGGCGCAAGGCCTGGCGCGAGACCTTCGGCAAGGCGTCGCGGCGCTATCCCACGCGCTACTTCCCGCGACCCGCCAGTCGCAGCTTCGTGCTGCACCTCGGCCACTGGTACGCGCAGAGCCATCCGACCGAGGATTTCGCGGAAACCTTCGCGGTGTGGCTGCCGCTGCGCTCGCGCTGGCGCAGCCAGTACGCGGGGTGGCCGGCACTCCGGAAGCTCGAGTTCGTCGATCGGACGATGCGTGCCCTCGAGGGCCAGCGGGCGGTCAGGCTCGATCGCGGTACGGTCGAGCCGCTGGCAGGGAATACCCGGACGCTGCGCGAGCACTATCGCCGCAAGCAGGCGCGCTACCAGGTGAACACGACCCGCACCTTCGACCGGCCGCTCGCGCGCGTCTTCGGCATGCGCGAGGATCATCCGCGCGGGCTCGTCGCCAGTCGTTTCCTCCGCGAGGTGCGCCCTCAGCTGCGCCGGCTCCTCATCCGGCGGGCTCGCATGCACCCCTACCTCGTCAACCACGTGATGCGCACGGCGATCCAGCGGGCTCGCCACCTCGACCTGCGCCTGAAAGGCAGCCAGCGCAAGGCGAAACGCGAGGCGCTCGCGATGTACGAGCGCATCATGCTCGACATGCTGCTGCGTGACCGGGAAAACTACGCGCTATGAAGACGCGGCGCGTGCTGGTGCTGGTGCACGAGACTCTGGTCCCGCCGGACGACCTCGCCGGTTACACGGACCAGCAGATCGACGAGTGGCGCACGGAGTACGACGTCACGACCTCGCTGCGCGCGATGGGACACGACGTGCGCGTGCTCGGCATGGGTGACAGCCTGTCCGAGCTGCGCGCCGCCATCGCCGAGTGGAAGCCGGACGTCGCCTTCAACCTGCTCGAGGAGTTCCAGGGGATCGTCACCCACGACCAGTACGTGGTCGCCTTCCTCGAGCTCATGCGGCTCCCTTACACGGGCTGCAATCCCCGCGGCATGATGATTTCGCGCGACAAGGTCCTCTCGAAGCAGATCCTCGCCTACCACCGCATCCCGACGGCCAGGTTCGCGCTGCTGCCGCGCAACCGCCGCTACCGCGAGCCGCGGCGTCTCGCGTACCCGCTGTTCGTGAAGTCGGCGACCGAGGATGCGTCGCTCGGCATCTCGCAGGCGTCGATCGTGCACGATGCGCAGAAGCTGCGCGAGCGCGTGGAGTTCATCCACGAGCAGACGAGTTCCGACGCTCTCGTGGAAGAGTACGTCGAAGGACGCGAGTTCTACGTCGGCGTGCTCGGCAACGAGCGGCTGACGACCTTCCCGCTGTGGGAACTCAATTTCGGCACGCTGCCGGAGGTGATGGCGGGTATCGCGACCCGCAAGGTGAAATGGGACCGCAAGTACCAGCGCAAGCACGGCATCGGCACCGGCCCGGCGGGGGATCTTCCCGAGGGGCTGCCCGCGCAAATCGCGCAGCTCGCGCGCCGCATCTACCGCGCGCTCTGCCTGAGCGGGTATGCGCGGATCGACCTGCGGCTCAGGACCGACGGCAGCATCTTCGTGCTCGAGGCCAACGCCAATCCCAACCTCGCCCAGATCGAGGACTTCGCGACCTCCGCGCTCGCGGCCAGCGTCGGCTACGACGCGCTGCTCGAGCGGATCATGCAGCTCGGCTCGACGTACCAGGCGGCGTGGCGGCAGGGCTGAACGGGCGTCGCAGCCGGCACTGCGGGAAGCTGCGACTGGGCCCGATGCCCGGGATGTTTGCGGCACAGGGCATACAGCGCGTCGTTGCCAAGGTCCCAAACCGCGTGGCGCCTGAGTGCGCACTCGACATACGCCCGCGTGATCTTCGCGTTCACGGGCCCACTCTACGCGCCGGCAGGAACGCAGGGGAGGGTAGCCTCGTTGCAGGGAGGAGGACCAAGGGACCAAGGCAGCGGGCGCTGCCCAGTGCGTCTCGCGACGTCTACAAGGCTGTCAGCAGCTCGAAATCCGAATCGGCCGTTTCGAGTGCGACGCCGTGTCGGCGTGCGCAGGCAGCTACCAG
>JAGOXN010000432.1 GCA_018059685.1 Steroidobacteraceae bacterium
TCGCCGAGCGGCCGGTCGTCGGAATGCGGGTGTGCCAGTACGAGAACAGCTCGAACGGGGATTTCCTCCTCGACCGCCATCCCGACTGGCCGAACGTCGTGCTGGCGGGCGGCGGCTCGGGGCACGGTTTCAAGCACGGGCCGGCGGTCGGCCGCTACGTGGCGGGGCTGCTCACCGACCGGCTGGCGCGGGTCGAGCCGCGTTTCAGTCTCGCGAGCAAGGGCGAGAGCCAGCACCGCGAAGTGCACTGATCCCGTCGCGGCCGCGCGTTCGACGCCGCAGGGTAAGATGCTTCGCGGCATCGCGCGTGATGCGGGCGCCTGTGTGAGGACCGTTGCGATCACCGCAGGTCGTGCGCCACGCGAGGCCATCCCGCGGGGGAGTGTTTGGACGCCGAGAACAGAACGGTCCTGCACAGCTGGTGCATCCAGTCGCAGTGGGACGCCCCGACCGTGGTCGGCGGCGCCGGCGCGCGGCTGCACCTCGCGGACGGCCGCTCGATCCTGGACATGAGCAGCCTCGCGGAGTGCAGCAACCTCGGTCACCAGCACCCGCGCCTCGTCGCCGCGATCCGTGCCCAGGCCGAGCGCCTGTGTTTCGTGACGAATGCATGGGGGGCCGCGCCGCGCGCGGAACTCGCCGGTCGATTGCTGGAGTTGTCCGGCTTCGAGGGCGGGCGGGTGTTCTTCACGACGGGCGGGGCCGACGCGAACGAGCATGCGGTCAAGATCGTTCGACAGGCGACCGGCAAGCTGCGCGGCGTGGTCGTTGCCCGCGACCGCTCGTATCACGGCGCGACGCACCTCGCGATGGCGCTCTCCGGCGACAGCCGCACGCGCGAGTACGTCGACCCCGATGCGTTCGGCGTCACTCACGTCGAGCCGCCCTATGGGTATCGCTGCCCGTTCGGCGGTCGCGACGAACGCGAATGCGGCGAGCGGGCCGCGGCGGCCGTCGCCGAGCGGATCGACCGCTTCGGGGCCGGCGCAGTGGCGGCGGTGATCATGGAACCGAACGCGGGGTCGAACGGCATCGTGGCGCCCGACAACTACTGGCCGGCGCTGCGCGCGCTCACGTCCGAGCGTCAGGTTGCGCTGATCGCTGACGAGGTGATGAGCGCATTCGGTCGCTGTGGCGAATGGTTCGCGTGGCAACGCTACGGCGAGGCCGGCCGTCCGGACGTGATGACCCTCGCGAAGGGTCTGACCGGCGCGGCCCTGCCGCTCGGAGCGGTGGTGCTGTCGGCCACGATGGCGGCACGGGTCGAACACCGGATGCTCCACACGGGGCTCACCTACTGCGGCCACCCACTCGCGTGCGCCGCCGGCGTGGCGGCCCTCGACGCCTACGGGGACGAACGGCTCATCGAGCGTTCGCGCGCGCTCGGTGCGCGCATGAAGGCGGAACTCGACCGGCTGGCGGACCGTCATCCGGTGGTCGGCGACGTGCGCGGCGGTCACGGGCTCTTCGCCGTGCTCGAGCTCGTGAGCGATCGCGCCGATCGCACGCCGCTTGCGCCATGGTCACAGACGCCGGCGGCACTGAAGGCTCTGGTCGATGCGGCGATGGACGAGGGCGTGTCGTTCGCCACGCGCGGCCACCTGATCCTGCTCGCGCCACCACTCGTGATCGAGGAGCGCGAGCTCGACGAGGCACTGGCGCTGCTCGACCGGCTCCTGTCGCGCCACTTTCCTGCCGCCTGATTGCCGGGGAATGCCATGAGCTTCCGCCTCACCTACGCGACGATGTTCGATCCGCCCGAGGAACTGCACGACCGTTTCGACGCTGCACTCGCGAAGGTCTCGGCCGGCCTTGGAGGGCGGCACGCGCTGTACGTCGACGGCCGCGACGTCCGGGCCTCCAGCGTCGTGCAGCGCCACAGTCCGATCGACCGCGGGCTCACGCTCGGCGAGTTCGCGCGGGCGACGCGCGACGACGCGCAGGCCGCGATGCAGGCCGCCCACGCCGCCTTTCCCGCATGGCGTGCGCTGCCGGTCGCGGAACGCGCGCGGTGGATGCGCCGCGTGGCCGACGTCATGGAGTCGCGTGTTTACGAAATCGCCGCGGCCCTTGCGCTCGAGGTGGGCAAGAACCGCATGGAGGCTCTCGGCGAGGCGCAGGAGACGGTCGATTTCTTCCGTCACTACGCCGACGATTTCGAACGACGCGCGGGCTACGAGCACGAGCTGCCGAATGACCCGCTCCCTGGCGTCGTCTCCCGCAACCGCAGCGTGATGCGGCCGTATGGCGTGTGGGTGGTGATCGCGCCGTTCAATTTTCCGCTGGCGCTCGCCGGCGGGCCGGCGGCTGCAGCGCTCGTCACGGGCAACACGGTCGTCGTGAAAGGCGCGAGTGACACGCCATGGGCGGGCCGACTGCTCGCAGACTGCGTGCGGGATGCCGGTCTCCCGCCAGGCGTCTTCAATTACCTCTCGGGTTCGGGAGGGGAGATCGGCGAAGCGACGGTGTCGCACCCGCTGACGGCCGGTCTCACGTTCACGGGTTCGGCTGCGGTCGGCAGGCAACTGCTGGGCCGGATGGCGGGCGGCGCCTGGCCGCGGCCGTGCATCGCCGAAATGGGCGGCAAGAACGCGTGCATCGTCACGGCGG
>JAGOXN010000433.1 GCA_018059685.1 Steroidobacteraceae bacterium
CTCGCGATCGAGCGGTGCGGCGAGTTGGATGCTCGCTTCGCGTTCGCCCGCATCGAGCGCCGCCACGACGATGAACTCCTCGCGGGCGAGGGCCGTGGGCTGCGGGAACATCGCGCCCCGGCCGCCGGACAGTGTGTAGCGACCGCCGCCTGGGCGGGCACGGCCGATCCGGTCCGGATAGGCGAAGGCGAGCAGGAGTCCCGCGGCGCGCGCCTCGTCGGCGATTCCAGCGACAGGTCGCGTCGAGTCCGGGGATCCGGTGTCGCCGGATCCCGGTTCGCGGCGTGTCGCCTGCCGCTCGACCTGCTGTTGCACACGCCGGATGCGACGCAGGGCGCCCGCGTCGGAGACCATGCCGTGGGGCGGCGACCCGCCACGCAGTACGTCGATGCGCGCGCGGAGGTCCGGGTCGCGTTGCGTGCCCGTCGGACGCAGCGGATCGCGCTCGGAGAGGACTGCCGCGCATTCGCAGGCGAGCCGCCCGAGACCGAGCGGCCGCGCACGCAGCACCATGTGTGCGAGTCGCGGATGGAGACCGAGCGCCGACATGGCGCGACCGAGCGCCGTGATGCGACCATCGCGGTCGAGCGCCTCGAGTCCCGTCAGCAGGTTGCGCGCCTGTGCGAGCGTGGCCGACGGCGGCGGGTCGAGCCAGGCCAGCGTCGCCGGGTCGGCGCCCCAGCAGGCGAGCTCGAGCGCGAGCGGCGCGAGATCCGCCTCGAGGATCTCCGCGGGCGACTGTGGCAGCAGGCTTGCATGGACCGATTCGCTCCACAGCCGGTAGCAGGCGCCGGGTGCGGTGCGGCCCGCGCGCCCGCGGCGCTGGTCGGCGGACGAGCGCGAAATGCGCAAGGTCTCGAGCCGGCTCATCCCCGTCGCCGGATCGAACTGCGGTCGTCGCTCGAGCCCCGAGTCGACGACGATGCGCACGCCTTCGATCGTGAGGCTGGTCTCGGCGAGGTTGGTCGCGACGACGATCCTGCGGCGGCCCCGAGGGTCGGGTCGCAGCGCCGCGTCCTGCGCCTCTGCCGGGAGCTCGCCATAGAGGGGCAGCACCGAGAACGCACGCTCGGGCAGATCTGCGCTCAGTTGCTCCGTGACGCGCCGGATCTCGCGCGCGCCCGGCAGGAATGCGAGCACGTCGCCTTCGTGCTCCGTGAGCGCGCGGCGGATCGTCGCCGTCACCGTGCGGTCGATGCCGTAGGCCGGATCGCTCCTCCGGGCGCGATCGTCGCCCGCCCGGGCCGTCGGGGCGTGCAGAGTCTGCACGTCGTACATGCGCCCGGGCGAGCGGACGACGGCCGCATCCCCGAACAGTCGCACGACCGCTTCGCCATCGAGCGTCGCCGACATCACGAGCAGCCTGAGCGAATCGCGGAGGTGCCGCTGGCTGTCGAGGCACAGCGCAAGACCGAGATCGCCCTGCACGTTGCGCTCGTGGAACTCGTCGAAAATCACGCAGGCAACGCCCTCGAGCGCGGGATCCCGCTGCAGCATGCGCGTGAGGATGCCCTCGGTGACGACCTCGATGCGCGTGTTCGGCCCGACGCGGGTCTCGAGCCGCGTGCGGAAACCGACCGTCCCCCCGGTCTCCTCGCCGAGCAGCGCCGCCATGCGCGTGGCCACGGCGCGCGCGGCGATGCGGCGCGGCTCCAGCATCAGGATGCGGTCGTCGCCACGCCAGCCCGCGTCGAGGAGCGCGAGCGGCACGATCGTGCTCTTGCCGGCACCGGGCGGTGCCTCGAGGACAACGTTGCGGCGCGACTCGAACGCCCGTTGAAGTTCGGGCAGCGCCTCGACGATGGGCAGTGACGGCAGGGAAACCATGGGAGGCGCACAGTTTACCGTCCGTAGCCAGCGTGACGTGCGCGCCCGCTGCGGGCAAACTCGCCGGCGTTACTGCATGAGGATCGACGATGTCGCTGGACGTCCTGCTGTGGATATTGGCCGCGGTGCTGGTCCTGGTCGGTCTCGCGGGGTCGGTGCTGCCGGCCTTGCCCGGTGTCCCGCTGGTGTTCACCGGGCTGTTCATCGCCGCTTGGGCCGGTGAATTCGCGCGCGTCTCTTGGCCCACCCTGTTGTTGCTCGGCCTGCTGACGCTCCTGTCGTTCGTGATCGACTTCGCGGCGACGGCGCTCGGCGCAAAGCGCGTCGGTGCCACACGACTCGCGATCATCGGTGCGCTGCTCGGCACGCTCGCGGGCGTCTTCCTCGGCCTGCCGGGCCTGATCATCGGCCCGTTCCTCGGGGCCGTCATCGGCGAGCTGCTGTCCCACGGTCAGGTGCAGCAGGCCACGCGCGCCGGCCTCGCGACCTGGATGGGCCTCCTCTTCGGCACGCTTGCGAAGCTCGCGCTCGTCTTCACGATGCTCGGTGTGTTCGCGGCGGCGTATTTTGTGTGATGTGGATGCGATCGGTCAGCCTGAAGCGGACCGCGCTGTACGCTTGCTCCCCTGCCAGCGCCTGCAACCTTTCGCGGATCGCGAAACTGACGCCGGTTCCGAGCGGATGAACGACAGCGAGCCCGTCGACGGATCACCCGCAGATCGGAACCCTCACGCGGAGACCCCGCATTCACGATGAGCCAGATCGCGATGTCCGGCCT
>JAGOXN010000434.1 GCA_018059685.1 Steroidobacteraceae bacterium
CTTGTCGGCCTTGGCGAGGCCCGCCTTGCGCATCAGCTCGGTGGCCGCATCGAGGTCGCCATGCGTCTCGACCAGCGCCTTCTTGCACTCCATCATTCCAGCGCCGGTGCGCTCGCGCAGCGTCTTTACTGCCTCCGCGGTGACGGCCATGGTCACTCGCCCTCCGGCTTTTCCGCCGCAGGCGCCGCGGCCGGCGCAGCAGGCGCAGGGGCCTTGCGGCGCGCCGCCTCGCGACGAGCCATGAACGCTTCGGGACTTTCCTCGGGGTCCGCCTCGGCGAGTTCCGCGACCGCATCGTGGGCCGCTTCCGCGGCCACTTCGGTCTCGGCCGCCGGCCGGCGACGCGTGGGGACCTTCTTCTTCACGGCCGAGGCACGGCGCTTCGGCGGGCCGGATTTCGCGCGCGGCTTGCCTTCCTCGTCGAGTTCGACGAACTCGTCCTCGCCGACCGCGACCTCCGGAATCGTCGTCCGCCCCTCGAGGACCGCATCCGCCATGCCCGCGGCGTACAGCTCGATGGCGCGCATGGCGTCGTCATTGCCCGGGATGACGTAGCTGATGCCGTCGGGCGAGCAATTGCTGTCCACCACGGCGACCACCGGGATCCCGAGCTTCCGCGCTTCGTGGATGGCGATGTTCTCGTGACCCACGTCCACCACGAACATGGCGTCCGGCAACCCGTCCATGTCCTTGATCCCGCCCAGGCTGCGCTCGAGCTTCTCGCGCTCGCGCCGCACCATCTGCGCCTCGCGCTTGCTGCGCTGCTCGAGCAGGCCGCTCGCGGCGAGTTCGTCGATCTCGGCGAGCCGCTTGATCGACTGGCGGATGGTCTTGAAGTTGGTGAGCATGCCGCCGAGCCAGCGATGGCTCACGTAGGGCATGCCGCAGCGGTTGGCCTCGCGGGCGATCGCCTCGCGTGCCGAGCGCTTCGTGCCGACGAAGAGCACGCGGCCGCCATCGGCCACGACGTTCTTCACGAACGCCGCCGCCTCGACGTACAGCGGCAGCGTCTGCTCGAGGTTGATGATGTGGATCCGGTTGCGCTCGCCGAAGATGTAGGGGGCCATCTTCGGGTTCCAGAAGCGGGTCTGGTGTCCGAAATGAACACCCGCCTCCAGCATCTGCCGCATGGACATGCTGGCCATCGTAAAGTCTCCTTGTAGGGTTGAGCCTCCACGCACCCCATGCGGCAACCCGCGCGACCTCGCGGTCGGAGCGGGCACCCGGCCGCATGTGCCGGTGCGTGTGCGGATTTCGTTGTCAAAAACGGGCGCGCTTTATACCATAAGTTTCCGTTTCTTCAAACACTTGCGCCTTCCCTGCGAAGGGGAAGGCCGGATTTCTCCCGCGACCATGCAATACCCAGAACCGGCCACGTCCTCCTGGCGTTCAGACAGCGCCGGCAACGTCGTGGTGAAGAACGCCGTGGAACAGGCGGCGATGCGCGTGGCCGGGCGCCTCGCGGCCGACGTGCTCGACATGATCGGCAGCCACGTCGTCCCGGGCGCAGCCACGGACGAACTCGACCGCATCTGCCACGAGTACATCGTCGGCGTGCAGAAGGCCGTGCCCGCGCCGCTCGGCTACCGCGGCTACCCGAAGTCGATCTGCACCTCCGTCAATCACGTCGTCTGCCATGGCATCCCGGGCGACCGGCGCCTGAAGCAGGGCGACGTCGTCAACGTCGACGTCACGGTGATCAAGGACGGCTTTCACGGCGACTCGAGCCGCATGTACCTCGTCGGGAAGGTGTCGGCGCACGTGCAGCGCCTGGTCGAGGTGACCCGCGAGGCGATGTGGATCGGCATCCGTGCCGTCAGGCCTGGCGCGCGCCTGGGCGACATCGGCGCCGCGATCCAGCAGTTCGTCGAGACGAACCACTACTCGGTCGTCCGTGAATACTGCGGCCACGGCATCGGCCGCGGCTTCCACGAGGATCCCCAGGTGCTGCACTACGGCACGCCCGGGACGGGCCTCGTGCTGCGGCCCGGCATGACCTTCACGATCGAGCCGATGGTGAATGCCGGCAAGCGCGACGTGCGCCTGCTCCCCGACGGTTGGACGGTCGTCACGCGCGACCATTCGCTGTCCGCGCAATGGGAGCACACGCTGCTCGTCACCGAGACGGGCCACGAGGTCCTCACGCTCGGCGCGGCGGAGCGCGGCGCGGCGTGACGACGCCGGCCACGCTCGGCGACGAGGTCGATCCGGGCCCCGGGCGGATCCCGCTGCCGCCCTGGTCCTTCCTCGCAGGCCTGCCCGCGGCGCTCGACCACAGCCCCGATCGCGTGGCGGCCTTCAGGGGCGCGCTCGCCTCGGGAGACGCGAGCCTCCGGGCGCGTTTCGGCGACGACGAGCCCGTCGAGGGCCTGGTGCGGGATCGCGCGCGCATGATCGACGTCGTCCTGCGCAGGGCCTGGGCGCTGCACGCCGGTCCCGGCGAGAAGGACGTGGCCCTCGTGGCCGTCGGCGGCTACGGGCGCGGCGAACTGCACCCCTGCTCGGACATCGACGTGATGATCCTCCTGCCGAAGCGCGGGGTGGACGACGGGCACGAAGGCATCGAACGGTTCCTGGCGTTCCTCTGGGACATCGGCCTCGAG
>JAGOXN010000106.1 GCA_018059685.1 Steroidobacteraceae bacterium
GAACTTGAGTCCCTTCAGGTCCGCGAGCGAATGAATCTCCTTGCGGAACCAGCCGAGCATCTGCGTGCCGGTGCTGCCGGCGCGGAACGCACGGATGCCGAAAGGCGCGTAGAGCTCGTCCCACAGCTTCTGCCCGTTGCCGAACTTCACCCAGGCATCCATTTCGGCGGCGGTGAAGCCGAAGGGAAACGCGGTGAAGAACGGGGCGCCCTCCGTCTTGCCGGTGTGATAGTAGGCCGCGTCGTGACCGAGCTGGGCCGTGCCGCTCGCGACGGCACCGAAGCACTCGAGTGCCGGCACGAGCTCACCCGCCGCGTAGACCTTGATCGCGAGTCGACCACCGCTCATGGCGGTGATGCTGGCTGCGAGGCGCTCCGCGCCTGCGCCGAGTCCGGGCAAGCCCTTCGGCCAAGCCGTCACCATGCGCCATTCGAGCAGGCCCCTGGAAATCGCCGGAGCGGCCACGGCTGCAGTTCCGCCGAGCACGGCGGCCTTGAGGAGTGATCTTCGTCTCACGGGGTGCCTCGATGTCGCATCGCTCGTCCGGTACCCACCGCAGGAAGATGACGGCGATCGGCCGCAAGCGCGAAGCACTACACTAGCCGACCCCGCCAGCAACCTCGCCCTTCGGACTCGGCCCGAACCGGTTGCTGCCCGGCGTGCTGTCCAGCAACGTGAAGACCAGCAGCACGAGGCCGCCGATCAGTGGAATGAACTCGATCAGGATCCACCAGCCGCTGCGATCCGTGTCATGCAGGCGACGCACCGTCACTGCGAGCGCCGGCAGCAGTACGGCGAGGAGGTAGATGCCGCTCAGCAGACCAAGGCCCGCTTCCTTACTGGACGTGCCCAGCACCACGTCAATGATTCCCAGCACGACGACCGCCAGGACGTTGAACAGAATGAAGAACCAGTACTCCTTGCGCCGCGCCCGCCCCTCGAACGTTGCGTATTTTCTGAGTGCCTCGAGATACCAGTTCATCGCATCGCGCTCCTCTTGATGTACTTGCTCGAATCAGTTGCACCGCCGATTCCCGCGGCACGAGCACACGAGCCCCGAGCCAGTCGCTCCGGTTCATTGCACCCGCCTCACCGCTTCCGCACCCGGCGCCCCGCACATTTATGACCGAGATCAGGATCACCGCGCAATTGACTCGGATATCATGAGCAGGTACCTTTATGCAGCAAGGTACCTGTTCACGATAGCAATCCCATGGAATCCAAGCTCGCCCCGCTCCGCAAAGGCCTCCTCGAATTCCTCGTGCTGAAGATCGTCGGCGCGCAGCGCGTGTACGTGCCGGACATCCTGCGGCGCCTGGCGGGCACCGAGTTCTCCACGCAGGAGGGCACCCTGTACCCCCTGCTCAGCAAACTGCGCCGCGAGGATCTCGTGATGTACGAGTGGAAGGAATCCGACGCCGGCCCGCCGCGGAAGTACTACCGACTGACGGAGTCCGGCCGGGCTCAGCTCACGGCGCTCGACGAGTACTGGACCCGCATCAACCACACCGTCGCACACATGGGGCAATGAGCCATGCAGCGCATCTCGGTCACCGTCAGCCTGAATCGCAGCATCCTCCAGTTCGACGAGGCCGCATTCGAGCGCCTCGAACGATACCTCGCCGAGGCCGCGAGCCTGCTCGAGGGTGATCCCGATCCGCAGGAAATCCTGAGCGACCTCGAGCAGGCGGTCGTGGACCAGTGCACGCGTCGCCTGCCCGCGGACCGGACCATCGTGACGTTGGCGGAACTGGTGCCGGCGCTCGACGAGATCGGATCGATCCAGGTGCCGCCGGGCGCCGCAGGGAGTACCGCAGGCGCGTCAGGCGGTGCAGGAACTGAATCGAGGAGCAGGGACCCGGGGCCGGGAATGCAGCAGGTCAGCGAAGGCGCCATGATCAGCGGCGTGTGCCAGGGTCTCGCGCGGTACTTCCGGCTGGACGTGACGCTGCTGCGCGTCTTCGCCGTGCTGCTGCTCCTGCTGAGCGGCGGCGGGATGATCCTCGTCTATCTCGCCCTGATGCTCCTGTTGCCGTTCGCGCCGCTCGCGCCCGGCGCTGCGCCGATCCGCTGGCTGCCGGCGAAGTCCCGCGAGTTCGTCGAGTTCCTGCGCGCGAAGCTGCACGTCGCGACGAGCTGACACGGCCAACGGGCGACGCTTCGCAGCAGGCGATTGCGGCATTCGAGCAGGCGCCGGCCTCCCTCCCCAGGGCGATCCCCCCACGGTCGCAGCCGGGCGTCCGGTCTGTGCACCACGTCACGGGCGCGGCCGTAATACCCCGACGCCGTTCACGGATGGATCCCGCCCGTCTGAGGCTACATGGGCCGGGACCACGAGAGCGGCCGCGGGCGGAGTACGCGCGCCGAAGAAGATGAATCCAGGGCGGCCGAAGAGCGACGGGACGAACGGGTGCGAGCGGTTCAGCGCAGGCTGGACCGGCGCCGTTTCCCTCGCCTTGTTTGCCTATGTCGCGGTCGCCATGCTGCTGATCTTCGTCGACTTCACGGGACGGCCCGTCCTCGAGACGTTCAACCTCTACTCCGACTCGCTCGCGAGCATCTGCGTGACGATCCTGGCGGGGGCCGCCGCGCGAGGCGCCGCCGACCCGGCCGCCCGTCGCACCTGGTGGCTGTTCGCTGCGGCGCTCGGCGCCTACAGCGCCGGCAACCTGCTCCACGCGACCTACTGGCTGTTCGACGTCGATCCCTTCCCGTCGATCGGCGACCTGTTCTTCCTGGCCTTCTACCCGCTCATCCTGGCAGCGGTGCTGACGGTGGTCCGCGCCGGTGCCGTACGCGTGCCGTGGGCCCGGGTCGGGCTCGACGCGACGATCCTCGTGCTGGGCTTCGGCGCCTTCTTCTGGTTCTTCGTGATCCAGCCCACGGTGACCGCCGAGCACGACCCCGACGTGCTCAAGTTCGTGCTGGCGCAGGCCTACATCGCGCTCAATTGCGTCGTGCTGCTCGCGTGCGGCGTGCTGCTGATGCACTCGGGCGCCGCGCCGCTCGAGCGCCGGGCCCTGTTGCTCCTCACGCTCGGCTTCTCGTCGATGGCGCTCGCTGACATCGTCTGGGCCATGTCGAAAGTCGATGGCAGCTACCTTCCCGGCGGTGTCTCGGACGTCATGTACCTGTCGTGCTACATCTGGCTCGCGGCTGCCGCCCGCGAACAGCTGCGCGGAACCCCGAGTGCCCGGCGCGCACCGGGCACGCTGAGTGCCGCACTGATGCAGGGGCTGCCGTACATCGCGATGATGGTGGCGTTCCTCGTCCTCGTCGCCGTCGAGGGCAGCACCGTATCGGGTCCCGCGAGCGCGATGATCGTCATCATCTTCGTGCTGACCGCGCTCGTCATGCTGCGCCAGAGCGTGCTCTCGCGCGACGATGCGCTGCTGCGGGAGCGCAGGGCCGCCGGTCTCGTCGAGGCCCGTTACGCCTCGCTGATCAAGCATGCCTCCGACGTGATCATGATCGTGGACACGGACGGCAGTCTGCGATTCGCCTCCCCGGCCGCCGAGCGCACCTTTGCGATCCACCCGGACGACCTGTCGGGCCGCAACCTGCTCGACTTCTGGACCGACGGGGAGCGCGACCGGCTCGCCGCGTTCCTCGCCGACGTGGCCGCGACGCAGGGCCGCGTCGTCGGCCCGGTCGAACTCGTGATCGAGGACGGCGAGCGGCGCAGCACCCTCGAGTGCGTCGGCAGCAACCTGACCGACGACCCCGCCATCGCCGGGCTCGCGCTCAACGTCCGCGACGTCAGCGAACGCAAGGTGCTCGAGGAACAGTTGCGCAAGATGGCGTTCCATGACCCGCTGACGCTGCTCGCCAACCGCAGCTTGTTCTGGAACCGCGTCGAGCACGCCCTCGCGCTCGCACGACGCTCGCAGCAGTACGTGGCAGTCATGTTCCTCGACCTCGACAACTTCAAGAACGTCAACGACTCGCTCGGCCACGATGCAGGGGACCGCTTCCTGCAGGCCGCCGCGCAGCGGCTCGTGAAGTCCACCCGGCCTTCCGATACGATCGCGCGCCTCGGAGGCGACGAGTTCGCGATCCTCCTCGAGGGCATCCGCGACGAATCGGACGTCGAGCGCATCGCCACGCCGATCACCGAGGCGTTCAACCAGCCGCTGCTGCTCGATGGACGGGAGATCGACACCTCCGCCAGCATTGGTGTCGCCTGCTCGCGGCCGGGCGACGACGCCGAGCAGCTCCTGCGCAATGCCGACATCGCCATGTACAACGCGAAGGCGGCCGGCAAGGCACGCTGCGTGCTGTTCCAGCCCTGCATGCAGGAACAGCTGCACGACCGGCTGAGGCTGGAACAGGACATCGACCTCGCGCTGGCGCGGCGCGAGTTCTTCGTCGAGTTCCAGCCGATCGTGGACCTGACGCACCGCGAGCTGCTCGGCGTCGAGGCTCTCGTGCGCTGGCGGCACCCGCAGCGGGGCATCGTGATGCCCGGGGCCTTCATCCCGATCGCCGAGGAATCGGGCCGGATCGTGGAACTCGGCCGTCGGGTGCTGGTCGACGCGTGCACCGAGGTGCGCAGCTGGAGCGAGTCGGTATCGGCCGGTGCCGGCCTGCGCGTGACGGTCAACATCTCCGGCCGGCACCTGCAGCAAGGCGACCTGGTTGCGGACGTGCGTCACGCCCTCGAGGCCTCCGGCCTCGATCCCGGCAACCTCGTGATCGAGCTCACCGAGAGCACGATCATGCAGAACACCGAGACCAACCTGGAGCGGTTCCGCCAGTTGAAGGCGCTCGGCGTCCGGCTCGCCATCGACGATTTCGGCATGGGCTACTCGTCCCTCTCCTACCTGCACCGATTCCCCATCGACATCCTGAAGATCGACCGCGCGTTCGTCGGCCGGCTGACCGAAGAGGACGGCGGCCCGGAACTCACGCGCGCCGTCGTGATGCTCGGTGCGACGCTCGGCCTCGAGACGGTCGCCGAGGGCATCGAGAACGAGATGCAGGTGACGACGCTGCTCGACCTCGGCTGCGTCGCAGGCCAGGGGTTCCTGTTCGCCAGCTCCTGTGCGCTCGAAGAGCTGGAGAACTCACCTTTCATGTCACGGCGTGCCCGGCTGCGTTCGGAGCACGCCGTGGCCGGCGACCTCACCGCGACGGGCCGCTTCCGGGTGGCCGACCTCTGGCCTCGTTCGGCGGCGGGCTGATTCGCAAGGCGCCGCAGGCCTGAGGCTCAGCCCCGCTCCCGATCACCGCGCCTCGACGCGCAGGTCGCCGACCGAACCTTCTCCTCGGGAACGATTCCTGATTTCCGCAGGCGGGAGATATCTGCATCGCCGTATCCGAGGTCACGCAGGACGGCGCCGGAGTCCTGCCCGAACGCGGGCGGCGCGCAACCCGGAGCGACCGGCGTTCCATACAGG
The DNA here is from genome assembly GCA_018059685.1 of Steroidobacteraceae bacterium. Lineage (GTDB taxonomy): Bacteria > Pseudomonadota > Gammaproteobacteria > Steroidobacterales > Steroidobacteraceae > RPQJ01. Next base: position 5,400 of record JAGOXN010000106.1, read on the forward strand.
CGCGTCGGCGACCGGACACCGCGGTAGCCACCCCGTTCGATGAGCAGGTCCCGATGTGCCACGTGGGACTGGACGAACGCTTCGGGAACGGAGTTGACGACCCCGGCCGGCACGCCGACCTTCATCAACCCCTCGCAAAGCGGCTCCGCGGCGAACCCGTGCAGTACCCGCTCGATTTCCGTGCGCAGCGCGACGCCGTTCTGCAGCCGCCGGGGGTTCGACTGGAAACGCGGATCCGTTGCCAGTGCCGGACGCCCGACGTGGTCGCAGAACCGCCGGAACTGGCCGTCGTTCACGATGCCGAGGAAGATCTCGCCGTCGCGGACCGGGAACTTGTCGTAGGGCGCGATGTTCGGATGAGCGCTGCCGAGCAGTTCCGGCGCCGCACCCGAGGCGAGCCAGTTGGACGCGTGTGGTATGAGCAGGCTCAAGGCCGTGTCGAACAGCGTCGCCTCGACCCGCTGGCCGCGCCCGGTCTGCTCGCGCACCCGCAGCGCCATGAGTATGCCCGTCAGCGCCACGTAACCCGCAAGGTGATCCACCAGCGGGATCCCGATGCGCGTCGGCCCGGACTGCGGACTGCCGTTCACGCTCATCAGACCGCACATCGCCTGCAGCACGGCATCGTAGCCAGGCAGCCCCCCCAGTGGGCCGGTCGCACCGAAGCCCGTGATGCTGCAGTACACCAGGCGCGGGAAACGCGCGGCGAGATGGCCTTCGTAGCCAAGCCCCCAGCGCTCCATCGTCCCGGGGAGGAAATTCTCGATCAGGACGTCCGCCGTCCCGAGCAGGCGTCCGAGCACGTCCCGCCCCTCCGCGACGCCGAGGTCCAGGCTGATCGCGCGTTTGCCGCGATTGAGCGCCGAGTAGTAGGCGGCCTTGCCCGTGGCGTCGTACGGCGGCCCGAGCTCGCGCGTCTCGTCGCCGGTCGGGGGTTCGACCTTGATCACGTCGGCGCCGTGATCGGCGAGGATCTGCGTGCACAGCGGACCCGCGAGCACGCGCGTCAGGTCGACCACGACGAGGCCGTGCATGGCGCCACGCGCTCCACCCGACACATCCAGTGCGTCGTCACTCATCCGGTTCGTCAGTCCATGCGTCGGCCAGGAAGCCCGCTCCGGCCCGCAATCGTACGCGGCCGCATCGCCGACATCGAGATTCCGTGCAGCGGGGACCCCCGGTCTGCCAGAATCGACCGGAGGCACGCCAGTCATGCTCGTACGAAGCCTGCTGTTCGCTCCGGCCAACCGGCCGGACCTGTTCGGGAAATTCCCGCGGCTCGAGGCCGACCTGTTCGCGCTCGACCTGGAGGACGGCACGCCGGCCGACGCGCGGGCGGCCGCCCGAGCCGGCCTGGCGGACGCCGTGCGCGCCGCACGTGGCACACGCAGCGGGAAGCTGTTCGTCCGCATCAATCCCGCCGGGTCGTCCGACTTCGCGCCTGATCTCGCAGCGGCACAGGGCGCGGGCGTGGATGGCCTGATCCTCGCGAAAGCCGAGAGCGCCGCAGACGTCGCCCGGCTGCGGACCGACCTGCCGGTCATCGCGGGAATCGAGTCCATCGCGGGCGTGATGAATGCCGCGGCGATCGCGGCCGGCCCGTCGGTGTTCGCCGTGTATTTCGGTGCCGAGGATTTTGCAGCCGACATGGGCGCGCGCCGCACACCGGAGGGCCTCGAAGTGCTGTACGCGCGCTCGCGGGTCGTGCTCGCAGCGAAGGCCGCGCGGGTCAGGGCCCTCGACCAGGTCGTGCTCGACCTGAAGGACGAGACCCTGTTCCGCCGGGACGCAACGCTCGGCCGCAATCTCGGCTACGACGGAAAACTGTGCATCCATCCCCGGCAGATCGCTCTCGCCAACGAGGTGTACGCGCCGACGCCCGGGGAGATCGATCATGCCCGCCGACTCGTGGCAGCCTATGATGCGGCCCGGGCTCGCGGCGAGGCGACGCTCGATTTCGAGGGCCGGATGGTCGACGGTCCCGTGTACAAGACGGCGCTGGCCACGCTGGCCGCGGCGGAACCGGCCGGCTGATGGTCCGCGAGATCGACGCCTCCGCACTCGATCTCGCCGGTCTCGTGCGGCCCGGAGATCACGTCATCTGGGGCCAGGCCACGGGCGAGCCCCAGACACTCAGTGAAGCGCTCGTGCGACAGCGGCGGGCCCTCGGCCCGGTGCACGTATTCATTGCCACCTGCTTCTCGCAGACCCTGCGCCCCGAGCATGCCGACTGCATGCGAATCACGGGCTTCGGCGCCATCGGTTCGGCGGGCGACCTGGCCCGGGCGGGCGCGCTGGAAATCGTGCCATGCCACGTGGGGCAGGTCGCACAGTACATCGCGGACGGGAAGATCGGCTGCGACGTCGCACTCGTACAGGTGAGCCCGCCGGGTCCCGACGGGCGTTGCAGCTTCGGAGTCATCCACGACTACATGCCGGCCGCCGTCGCCGTTGCGCGCGTGGTCGTGGCCGAGGTGAACGACCAGGTGCCGTGGACGCATGGCGCGCAGTCACTCGACCTCGATGACGTGGATCTCGCCGTCCGGACGTCGCGACCGGTGCTCGAGGTGAAGGGTGCGGTCGTCGGGAACGTGGAGCGCAGCATCGCACGGCATGCCGGTGACTACGTCCGGGACGGGACGGTACTGCAGGTCGGCATCGGCAGCATCCCCGACGCGATTCTCCAGTCGATCCGGGATCGCAGGGACCTCGGGCTGCACTCGGGCATGATCGGGGATGCTCTGGTCGAGCTCGTCGAGGCCGGCGCGATGACGAACGCGCGCAAACCCATCGACCGCGGGGTATCCGTGGCCGGAGCACTGATCGGGACCCGGCGGCTCTACGACTTCGCCCATCGCAACGGCGCCCTGATGATGCGCGAATCGGCGTACACGCACGGGGCGGCCGTGCTCGCGCAAATCGACAACTTCGTCTCGATCAATTCCGCCGTCGAAGTCGACCTCACGGGCCAGGTCAACGCGGAGGTCGCGGGTGGATCGTACATCGGCGCCACCGGCGGCCAGGTGGACTACGTGCGTGCCGGCCACCGCTCGCCCGGTGGACGTTCTCTCATTGCGTTCGCTTCCACCGCCCGGGAGGGGACGATCAGTCGCATCGGCGCGCGGCTGTCCGGCCCGGTGACGACGGCACGGAGCGAAGTGGACGTGATCGTCACCGAGCATGGCGCCGC
>JAGOXN010000436.1 GCA_018059685.1 Steroidobacteraceae bacterium
TACCCTTGGTCCAGGATTCGAACGGGCAATCGCCCGCGACGAGCACCGAAGCCGTCGGACGAGTCGTGGAGGCACCTTCGCATGACCGCGACATTCCAGCAGATTGACGCCGCGCTCACGGCGGCTGGGCAGCCATTCGAGGTCGTCGTGCAGGAGCTGCGCGGAGTGCGCGTGCGCGCCTGGAAGAACGCCCCATCGTCACTGCGCGAGGTCCTGCTCGGCAGCCTGCAGACCGCCGACCGGATCGGGCTGGTGTACGAGGACGAGCGACTGAGCTATGCCGAGCATTTCCGGCGCATTGCCCTGCTGGCCGAGCATCTCGTCCGGGACTGCGGGGTGACGAAGGGCGACCGTGTCGCGATCGCGATGCGCAACTACCCCGAATGGAGCGTCGCGTTCTGGGCCACCGTGGCGATCGGCGCCGTGGCCGTCCCGCTCAACGCGTGGTGGACGGGGCGCGAACTGGAGTTCGGCCTGCGGAACTCGGGCAGCAAGATACTCATTGCCGACCCGGAGCGCCTCGACCGCCTCGCGGATGCGATTCCTGGACTCGGGCTCGGCGGCGTCATCGTCGTGCGGTGTCGCGAGGCTGATGAGCGGGCCCGGGATTTCGCGGCCCTGGTCGCCGAGGGCGAGACGACGCTGCCGCCGGCCGACATCGTGCCGGACGATCTCGCGATGATCCTGTACACGTCCGGTACCACCGGGCAGCCAAAGGGCGCCGCCCTGACCCATCGCAACATCTGCAACCAGGTCACGAGCGGCAGGTTTCTCGGCGCCCGGTCCGTCCTGCGTGCCGGCGGGAAGCTCGAGGATCTTGCGCAGTTTGCCAGCGTCCAGCAGAGCACCTTGCTGCCGGTGCCGCTGTTCCACGTCACCGGATGCGTCGGGGTGCTCGTGAGCATGCTGTCCGGCGGTGGCAAGAGCGTGCTCATGTACAAGTGGGACGCGGAGCGTGCGCTCGACCTGATCGAGCGCGAGCGAATCACGATGGTCGCCAGCGTGCCGACCATGGCCTGGCAACTGGCGGAGTCGCCGAGCCTCTCACGACGCGATCTCTCGTCGCTGCTCTCGATCGGTTACGGCGGCGCACCGGCCGCACCCGAGCTGATGCGGCGCCTGCGAGTGGCGTTTCCGGCTGCGCAGTTCAGCAGCGGCTATGGCCTCACCGAGGCCGCGACGATCGTGAGCAATAACCTGGGTGCGGACTACGTCGCGCGACCGGACAGCGCCGGTGTCGCGCTGCCGATCTGCGAAGTCAGGGTGGTTGATGCCGACGGCCGGGATGCAGAGCGCGGCGCGCTCGGCGAATTCTGGCTGCGTGGAGCCAACGTCATCGCCGAGTACTGGAACCGGCCCGAAGAATCTTCGAAGTCGTTCTCGCAGGGCTGGTTCCGTACCGGCGACGTCGGCCGGATCGATGTGGAGGGTTTCATCTACATCGTGGATCGCATCAAGGACATGATCATCCGCGGTGGCGAAAACGTCTACTGCAGCGAGGTCGAGGCCGCGCTCGCCGAGCACCCGAAGGTGAAGGCCGCGGCCGTGATCGGACTGCCGCATCCCGTCCTCGGCGAAGAGGTCGGTGCCGTCGTGCAGGTGGACCCGTCGGACCACGTGGACGAGGGCGAACTCGGTGCGTTCCTGAGAGAACGACTGGCCGCGTTCAAGGTGCCGAGCCGGATCTGGTTCCGGTCCGAGCCCCTGCCCATGTCGCCCGCCGGCAAGATCCTGAAGCGAGAGCTGCGTGAACAGCTTCTCGGGTGATCTCGATCCTGGTTACGCGGCGGTCGGCGAGGCGTTCGCGCGCAACTTCCGCGAGCGTGGCGAGGTCGGAGCCGCCTGCTGCGTGTATGTCGATGGCCGGCCCGTCGTGGACATCTGGGGTGGTATCGCCGACAACCGTGATGGCCGACCCTGGACGCGTGACACGATTGCGCTCACGTTCTCGGCGACCAAGGGCGCCACGGCCATCTGCATGCACCGGCTCGTGGAGAGCGGCCGGCTCGACCTCGATACGCCGATCGCCGCCGTGTGGCCGGAGTTCGCCGCCAATGGCAAGGAGCGGATCACGCCGCGCATGGTGCTGTCGCACCGCGCGGGCCTCGCCGCCATCGACGGCGAACTCACGTTCGAGGAGGTCCTCGCCGGCGATCCGGTCGTGGCCGCCATCGCCGCACAGGAGCCGCAATGGACGCCGGGTAGCGCGCACGGGTACCACATGCGGTCGTTCGGCTGGATCCTCGGTGAGATCCTGCGGCGCATCACCGGCCGTTCCCTGAGCAGTTACTTCGCGGAGCAGGTTGCGGCGCCGTTGGGGCTCGAGTACTGGATCGGGCTGCCGACGGAGCACCTGCCGCGCTGCGCCCGCCTGACCTTCCCGCCGCCGGCGACGATCCTGCCTCAGGTCACGCCGCTCACGGTGCGGGTGTTGACCGGCCCGTCGCGTCTGTTCGGTTACAACGACATGTGGAATCGCGCCGAGCTGCTGCAGGCGCAGATGCCTTCCTCCACCGGCGTCGGAACGGCGCGGGCGCTGGCGCGGATGTTCGCGGCAACCATCGGTTCCGTCGACGGCGTTCGCCTCCTGTCAGGGGA
>JAGOXN010000435.1 GCA_018059685.1 Steroidobacteraceae bacterium
GCTCGGTCGGTGAGTACGATTGCGTCGGTCTGTATGGCTCGGACTGCGGTACGCCGAATCCGGAGTGGCGTCATACGGCGCGGCTCACGTGGTCGACCCCGTGGAACCTGGACCTCTCGCTCGGCTGGCGCTACTTCGATGCGGTGCTGATCGACAACACGAGCAGCAATCCGCTGATCACCGGCGGATTCAACGAGGTGGACCGCGAACTCGAGGCTCAGAACTACCTCGACATCGCGGGTAACTACACTTTCGCGGAGAACTACTCGGTCCGTCTCGGCATCAACAACGTGCTCGACGACGATCCGCCGCTGAGCTCGCAGGTGGGTACGGGTGCCGGCAACGGCAACACCTATCCGCAGGTGTACGATGCCCTCGGACGCTACGTGTTCATGGGTCTGACGGCGAAGTTCTAACCAACGACAGACGGAACTTCGGTTCCACTGAACGGCGGGCCCCGGCCCGCCGTTTTTTTTGGTGCGCTACCTGATGCGCCGCACGCGCATGGCGGCGCGATTCGGCGCGACGAGCATGTGCGACCCGAGCGACGCCTTGCGGATGGTGACGACGTCGCCCACTTTCAGGGCGACCTGGGTAACCGACTCGGACTGCACCCACACCTGCCCGTTGTCCAGGGTGACGACGAGTTCCTTCGTCGGCCGTCGCGCGACGGATGCGACCGTGCTCTTGATGCTCGTCAGTTGCGTCTTCTCCGCGCGCTCAGGGTCGAGCGCCCGCTTGTCCGCCTCGGTGAGGCCGAAATCGGCTTCGGCGTCGGCTCGCGGCACTGCGGTGGCCGTTCCCGCAGACGACGACTCGGCAGCAACAGACTTGGTGCTGGCCGCTGCGGCAGACGTCGTGGCAGTAGTGGATGCTTGCGGGACCATCGCCTTCGAACCGGCAACTGCTCCCGTCGTGGCTCCAGTCACGGTCCCCGCAGACGCAACAGACCGCGTGCCTGTCTTCGACCCAGCCGGCGGACCGAACGCCTCGTCGTAGCAGGCGAGCCGCGCGGCATCGCCAGGGATCGACGCGCACGGATGGCCTTGTTCGCCGGCTCGGGCAGCGGCGATGCTCGCTACGCAGGCCAGGCCAACGAGGGTCCGTACAGGAAGTCGCGGATGGTCAGGCATACTTCTCCCGGCCCGATGCGGTCCGGCCTCTGGAATTGGCGAGGGCCGCGACTATACCAGTGCGGCGGCGAGCGAGGATCCACGCGAAATCATGCTGGTACATCCCGACCTGGCGGCCGCCCGGGCCGCGCTCGCGGAAGGACGGCTCGGCGCAGTCCTGTCGCTCCTGGAGCGCTCGGCCGAAGCCGCCACCCGTGATGCAGCCCACTGGCAGGCCCTGGCCGAAGCGGCCCTTCGCATCGGCGACGACGATCTCGCCCTCGCAGCGGTGCGCAGCTTGCGCGCGCTCGTGCCGAAGGATCTCGGCACTCGGATGCTGGAGATGCGCCTGCTCGGCGAGACCGGAGCCGTTTCCGAGGCGCTGCGCCTCGCGCGGAGGCTGGAATCCGAGAGCCCGGCCGATGCAACCCTGCCGCTGATCGCCGGCACCTGCTTCGCGCAGCTGGGACGCACCGAAGAAGCGATCGCCGCGCTGCATCGCGCCCTGCGGCGCGCACCCGACTCGTCGCTCGCCTGGGAAACCCTTGCGAGTCTCAAGGATTTCACGCCCGGCGACCCGGACCTCGATGCCCTCGAGCGAATCACCGCCCAGTCCCGGGACGACCCCGGGAATGCCGGACTCGCATACGCACTCGCAAAGGCCTACGACGACCTCGGCGAGACGGACCGAGCCTGTACATGGTTCGCGCGCGGGGCGAATCGCGTGCTGGGTGGTCACATGCCGCGTTCGGAAGGACTCCTCGCGCAGGCCGCCGCCGTGCGCGCCGCGTTTCCGCCCGGGCGCCTTTCGACCGGGGCAATCACCGACCGGTCCGAGCGGCCGCTCCTGATCGTCGGTTGCCCGCGCTCCGGCACGACCTTGCTCGAACGCATCCTCGCATCGAGCCATGAGGTCTCCTCGGGCGGCGAACTCAAGATGCTGCGCCTCGCCTGCCTGGCATTCACGCCGCCGACGCCGGCAGGTGTCGATGCCTACGTCCAGGCGTGCGGAGGCGAGGTCGAAGCGTGGCGCCGCGTTGGCGACACCTACGTTCGGAAGCTGACCCGTCGTTTCGGTCGCGCAGACGGGGTGGTCGACAAGGGCCTCGTCAATTACCTGTATGTCGGGGCGCTTGCGATGGCATTGCCGATGGCGCGCATCATCCACGTGCGCCGCGATCCACTGGACGTCGCCTGGTCGTGTTTTCGTCGCCGCTTTCACGAAGGTCTGGCGTGGAGCTACCATTTCGACTCGATTGCGGCATTCATCCGGGTGTATGAGGACATGATCGCTTACTGGACTGAGCAACTGCCCGGGCGCGTGCTCACGATCGAGTATGAAGACCTCGTCCGGAATGCGGACGCCGTGACGGCGCGGCTGTTCGAGAACCTCGGCATCGAGCGTCCCACGGACTGGCGGAAATTCAACGAGAAGGCGGGCGTCGTGCACACGTCGAGCCAGCTGCAGGTGCGCCGGCCCCTGAAT
>JAGOXN010000107.1 GCA_018059685.1 Steroidobacteraceae bacterium
GCACCTGCGGGCGCTGCCTGAGCCAGGCGCGGGCCTGCTCGAAGTCCGCGAACTGCGGCATGGGCTCCCCGGATGTTTAGGATATAGCGACGGCCCTGCCGCGCGTGTATACCGAGCATAGCCTTTCAGCCGAGGCCCGGGCAAGCGCCGCAGCGCCGTCGGAGGCACCGTCAAGTGGCTGTTTTGTCTATAATTAGATGATCTTTTTGCGGCGCTTGGCGACGGCTTGCCCAGGCCTGTGGTTTAATTCGTTGAAACCCCATCCAGCGGCCCAGCGTTGGCCGTCTAGGATATTAAACGTGGCCAGTCCAAAACCCCTGATCGGGATTCCCGCGGATCGCCGGATCCTCGGTCCGCACCCGTTTCATTGCGTGGGCGAGAAGTACATCGCCGCGGTGGCGGAGGCGGCCGAGGGCATTCCGGTCCTGATTCCGTCACTCGGTTCCGGGACCGACTTCGAATCGGTCCTTGCGCACCTCGACGGTATCCTGCTCACCGGCAGCCCGTCGAACGTCGAGCCCGTGCATTACGCCGGGCCGGCGAGCGACGCCGACACGCTGCACGACCCGCATCGGGACGCCACGACGCTGCCGATGATCCCGCGCGTGGTGGCGGCCGGCATGCCGTTGTTCGCGGTGTGCCGGGGGTTCCAGGAGATGAACGTAGCATTCGGCGGCTCGCTCTGGCAGAAGGTCCAGGACGAGCCCGGGATGCGCGATCATCGCGAGAACAAGGAGGACCCGCTCGAGCTCCAGTACGCACCGGCGCACGAGGTCGAGCTCCTCGCCGGCGGCCAGCTCAGGCGCATCGCCGGCGTCGAGCGGGTGATGGTGAACTCCCTGCATGCGCAGGGAGTGCAGCGCCTCGGCGACGCGCTCGAAGTCGAGGCACGCGCCCCCGACGGACTGGTGGAGGGCTTCAGCGTGCGCGGGGCGCCCGGATTCGCGCTCGCGGTGCAGTGGCATCCCGAGTGGCAGGTGATGAAGAACCCGTTTTCGCGCGCCCTGTTCGCCGCCTTCGGCGCGGCGGCACGGGCGCATGCCAGAGGACGACGAGCATGAGTACGCCCATACGGCAGTTTTTCAGGGAACACGGCATCTCGGAAGTCGAGGCCGTCGTCCCGGACATGGCGGGAATCGCCCGCGGCAAGGTGATGCCTGCGGTGAAGTTCGCGGAAGACGAGGGCATGCGCATGCCCGAGAGCATCTTCCTGCAGACGGTCACGGGCGAATACCCGGAGGACGACCGTGCGATCAGCCCGTCGGAAATCGACATCGTGCTGAAGGCCGACCCGGCGACGACACGCGCCGTGCCCTGGGCCGCCGAACCGACCGCGCAGGTGATCCACGACAGCTTCTATGCGGACGGCCGGCCGGTCACCATGGCCCCGCGCTACGTGCTGCGCCACATCCTGGATCTTTATGCGCAGAAGGGCTGGAAGCCGATCGTGGCGCCGGAGCTCGAGTTCTACCTCGTCGAGCCGAACACGGACGCCGACTACCCGCTCAAGCCGCCCGTGGGCCGCTCGGGCCGCCCCGAGATCGGGCGCCAGTCCTACAGCATCGCGGCGGTCAACGAGTTCGATCCGCTGTTCGACGACATCTACGCGTTCTGCGAGGCGCAGGAAATCGAGATCGACACGCTGATCCACGAGGACGGGGCCGCGCAGATGGAGATCAACCTGATCCACGGCGATGCGATGTCGCTCGCGGACCAGGTGTTCATGTTCAAGCGCACCGCGCGCGAGGCGGCATTCCGCCACAAGATGTACGCGACCTTCATGTCGAAGCCGATGGCGCGCGAGCCCGGCAGCGCCATGCACATCCACCAGAGCGTCGTGGACACGAAGACCGGACGCAACGTCTTCAGCGACGCGGACGGCAACCCGAGCCCGCTCTTCTTCTCGCACATCGCAGGGCTGCAGAAGTACCTGCCGTTCGCGATGGCGCTGTTTGCCCCCAACGTCAACTCGTTCCGCCGCATCATCCTGCGGCACATGGCGCCCATCAACACGCAGTGGGGCTACGACAACCGCACGGCGGGGCTGCGCGTCCCGATCTCGAACGCGGAGGGCCGTCGCGTCGAGAACCGGCTCGGTGGCGCCGACGCGAATCCGTACCTCGCCATCGCCGCGTCGCTCGCCTGCGGCTATCTCGGCATGATGGAGGGGCTGAAACCGTCGGAGCCGATCACGGGGAGCGCCTACGACATGCCGTTCGGACTGCCGCGCAACCTCGAGGAGTCGGTGCGCCTGCTGCGCGGTTGCCGCCAGCTCATCGACCTGCTCGGCGAGCGCTTCGTGCTCGCGTATACGGCCGTCAAGGAGAGCGAGCACGACACGTTCCTGCAGGTGATCAGTTCCTGGGAGCGGGAGCACCTGCTGCTCAACGTGTAGGGGACATGCCTCATTTTCAGTTGAAATTGGCGCGCCTTCCCGGAGGTCGAAAATGAGGCATGTCCCCACCTTCGACCGAACCACCGCCGCCTGGCAGGAGCTCGACCGCCAGCACTACCTGCACCCGTTCACGGACTTCAAGTCCCTGCATGCGAAGGGCACGCGCATCATCGTCAAGGCGGAGGGCGTCTACCTCTACGATTCCGATGGCAACCGCATCCTCGATGGCATGGCGGGGCTCTGGTGCGTCAACGTCGGCTACGGGCGCCGCGAACTCGCCGAGGCCGCCTATCGCCAGATGCTCGAGCTGCCGTACTACAACAGTTTCTTCCAGACCGCCCACCCGCCGGCGATCGAGCTCGCGAAGAAGCTCGTCGACCTGACGCCACCGCAGTTCAACCACGTGTTCTTCACGGGTTCGGGCTCGGAGGGCAACGACACGGTCGTGCGCCTCGTGCGCCGCTACTGGGACCTCATGGGGCAGCCGGCGCGCAAGGTGATCGTGAGCCGCGAGAACGCCTACCACGGCAGCACCGTCGCCGGGGCGAGCCTCGGCGGCATGGCGTTCATGCACGAGCAGGGCGGCCTGCCGATCCCGGACATCGTGCACATCCGGCAGCCCTACTGGTACGGCGAGGGCGGTGACCTGAGCCCGGACGACTTCGGCCTCGCCGCCGCGCGGGCGCTCGAGCGCAAGATCGAGGAGCTCGGTGCCCACCGCGTCGCGGCGTTCATCGGCGAGCCCATCCAGGGCGCGGGCGGGGTGATCATCCCCCCGGAGACCTACTGGCCGGAGATCCAGCGGATCTGCGACCGGCACGGCATCCTGCTCGTCGCCGACGAAGTGATCTGCGGGTTCGGCCGGACCGGGCACTGGTTCGGGTCCGACCTGTACGGCCTCCGGCCGGATCTCATGACCATCGCCAAGGGCCTTTCCTCCGGTTACCTGCCGATCGGCGGCGTCATGGTCGCGGACCGAGTCGCCGAGGTCCTGATCGACAAGGGGGGCGAGTTCGCCCACGGCTACACCTACTCCGGGCACCCGGCCGCCTGTGCCGTCGCGAGTGTCAACCTGACGCTGCTGCAGCAGGAAGACCTGGTGAGGCGCACGCGCGAGGAGACCGGTCCCTACCTGCGGAGCAAGTGGCGCGAGCTGGCGGAGCATCCGCTGGTGGGGGAGGCGCGCTGCATCGGCCTGATCGGCGCCCTCGAGCTGGTGCGCGACCGCAAGCAGCGGACCTTCTTCGACAACCGCGGCGAAGTCGGCACGATCTGCCGCGACTTCTGCTTCCGCAACGGACTCATCATGCGCGCGGTGCGGGATACGATGATCATCGCCCCGCCGCTCGTGATCACGCGCGAGCAGCTCGACGAGCTGGCCGACAAGGCCTGGCGTTGCCTCGACCTGACCTACGAGCGGTGCCGGGCCGAGGGGCGGCTGTGAGCCGCTGGCCGGCCACGGATCACTTGGCGGGCCGGCAGCGTTGCGCTATACAGCGACTCTCAATTCCAGCGGCCTGGCCGGGCGGCCGCGCCCATTCACCGACCCAGGGGGTATTCGACAGATGAACACGAGCATTAGGGCCGGGCTCGCGGGCCTGATGATGGCCTCAGCCCTGGTCGCGTGTGGCCAGAAGAAGAACGAGGCTCCGGCCGAGGCCGCACAGGCCCCGGCTGCCGCAGCCTCCGCCGAAGAAAAGGTCGTCAACGTCTACAACTGGTCGGACTACATCGACCCGGCGGTGCTCGAGCAGTTCACCGCGGAGACGGGCATCAAGGTCAACTACGACGTCTTCGACTCGAACGAGGTCCTCGAGACCAAGCTGCTCGCGGGCAATACCGGTTACGACGTGGTGGTGCCGACGGCAGCCTTCATGGAACGCCAGATTAAGGCCGGAGTCTTCCGCAAGCTGGACCGCTCGAAGCTCCCGAACTGGAGCAACCTCGACCCCGAGATCCTGCAGCGCGTCGCGCTGCACGACCCGGGCAACGAGCACTCCGTGAACCACATGTGGGGTACGACCGGCATCGGTTACAACGAGGCCAAGGTCAAGGCGATCGACCCGAACGCGCCGGTGGACAGCTGGAATCTCGTCTTCGACCCGAAATGGGCCGCGAAATTCAAGGACTGCGGCATTTCCTTCCTCGACGCGCCGAGCGAAGTCGTCTCGGCGATCCTGGCCTGGAAGGGCAAGGATCCCAACAGCCAGAATCCTGACGACCTGAAGCTCGCCGAGGACGTGCTGATGTCGGTCCGCCCCTACGTCCGCATGATCCACAGCTCGAACTACATCGACGCGCTCGCGAATGGCGAGCTGTGCGTCGCGGTGGGCTGGAGCGGCGACGTGCTGCAGGCACGCGATCGCGCGGCCGAGGCCGGCCAGGGCATCGTGATCAAGTACGCGGTGCCGAAGGAAGGCACGATCATGTGGTTCGACATGTATGCGATCCCGGCGGACGCCCCGCATCCGGACAACGCCCACGCCTTCATCAATTTCATGATGAAGCCGGAGGTCGCGGCCGCGAACTCGAATTTCGTCAACTACGCCTCGGGCAACGCGGCCGCCGTGCCACTGGTCAACGAGTCGGTGCGCAACGATCCCGGCGTGTATCCGCCGCCGGAGGTGAAGGCCAAGCTCTTCCCGGATCTCGCGGAGAGCGAGGAGTACACGCGCCTCCTGAACCGCGCCTGGACGAGGTTCACGACGGGCGAGTAAGCGGGTTCGCGCAGACGGGCCAGCGGGGCGGTTGGGTGTGGATCCGACCGCCCCGTTTTCCTGTTTGCGACCTACACATTGCGGGTTCGCTGAGCTATAAGCGTCGGGGTGCGCTGCGGTGGGTAAAGCGTGAGAAGGGCAGCCGCAGGGGGAGTGCCGTGCGTAAGGTGATACATGCCGCCGCGATTCTGCTGGTGCTCGCATCCGCCGTTGCCGCCTGCGGCAAGAAGGCGGATGTGCCCGCCGGGCCGGCCGAGACCCGCACTGCGGCCGGCGAGGAGAAGGTTCTCAACGTCTACAACTGGTCGGATTACATCGACCCGAAGGTCATCGAGGACTTCCAGGCCGCAACGGGCATCAGGGTCCGCTACGACGTCTTCGACTCGAACGAGGTGCTCGAGACCAAGCTGCTCACCGGGAACTCGGGCTACGACGTCGTGGTACCGAGCGCCTACTTCCTCGAACGGCAGATTGCGGCCGGCGTGTTCCGCAAGCTCGACGAGGCGCTCCTGCCGAACCTCGCCAACCTCGATCCCGAGCTGCAGCGCCGTGTCGCCGCACACGACCCGGGCAACCAGTACGGCGTCGTCTACATGTGGGGCACGACCGGCATCGGCTACGACGAAGCCAGGGTCCGGGCCATCATGCCGGACGCGCCGGTCGATTCCTGGAGCCTGGTCTTCGATCCCGCGATCGTCTCGAAATTCAAGGCCTGCGGCGTATCGGTGCTCGATGACCCGACGGACATGGTCGCGACCGTGCTGCTCTGGCTCGGCAAGGACCCGAACAGCCAGTCCGAGGCCGACCTCGCGCTCGCCGAGCAGACGCTGCTCGCGATCCGCCCGTACATCCGCACCATCCACAGCTCGCAGTACATCGAGGATCTCGCGAACGGGGAGATCTGCATCGCCGTCGGCTACAGCGGCGACATCCTCCAGGCGCGCGACCGCGCGGCCGAGGCAGGCAAGGCCGTCGACATCCGCTACTCGATCCCGAAACAAGGCGCGCTCATGTGGTTCGACACGCTGGCCATCCCGGCCGATGCGCCGCATCCCGGCAACGCGCATGCGTTCATCGACTATCTCCTGAAGCCGGAAGTGGCCGCCGCCAACTCCAATTTCGTCTATTACGCGAACGCCAATGCCGCGGCCACCGCGCTCGTCGACGAGGAACTGATCTCGGATCCGGGCATCTATCCCACGCCGGAGGTCAAGGCCAAGCTCCAGCCGAACCTCACCAAGACCCCCGAATTCACCCGGCTGCTGAACCGGTCGTGGACGCGGTTCACGACGGGCAAGTAGCCGGCCCTTCCGCACACCCGACGAGCACCAGACCGGGAGCCATGGCCACCTCAACGCGCGACCCCCAGCTCAAGTTCGAGCCCTGGAAGGACTCCGACGCCCAGCCGTACGTGCGCATCGAGCGCGTGACGAAGAATTTTGGCGACTTCGTCGCGGTCGACGACGTCTCCCTCGGGATCTACAAGAAGGAAATCTTCTGCCTGCTCGGCGCATCGGGCTGCGGCAAGACGACGCTGTTGCGGATGCTCGCGGGTTTCGAGCGCCCCACCTCCGGCCGGATCTTCCTCGACGGCGTGGACATCACGGAGATGCCGCCGTACGAGCGGCCGATCAACATGATGTTCCAGTCCTACGCGATCTTCCCGCACATGACGGTGGAGCAGAACGTGGCCTTCGGCCTGCGGCAGGACAAGGTCGCGAAGCCCGAGATCGCGAAGCGCGTCGCCGACATGCTCGAGCTCGTGAAGCTCGGTCCCTTCGCGAAGCGCAAACCGCACCAGTTGTCGGGCGGCCAGCGCCAGCGCGTGGCGCTCGCCCGGGCGCTGGTGAAGAAGCCGAAGCTGCTCCTGCTCGACGAGCCGCTCGCGGCGCTCGACAAGAAGCTCCGCGAGCACACGCAGTTCGAGCTCATCAACATCCAGGAGACCCTGGGCGTCACGTTCATCGTGGTCACGCACGACCAGGAGGAGGCGATGACGCTGTCGAGCCGGATCGGCCTCATGAATCACGGGGAGATCGTCCAGGTCGGTACGCCGACCGAGATCTACGAGTACCCGAACTCGCGATTCGTGACCGAGTTCATCGGGTCGGTGAACATGTTCGAGGGGCGGCTGGTCGAGGACGAGCCGTCCTACGTGCGCATCGAGTGCGGCGACCTCGAGCAGCCCGTCTACGTGAACCACGGCGTGAGCTCGGCGCCGGGGGCCACCGTCTGGGCGGCCATCCGGCCGGAAAAGATGCTGATGAGCCGCGAGCGGCCCCAGGGGACGGACAACTGGACCGCAGCCGTGGTACGCGACATTGCCTACATGGGCGACCTGTCGATCTACCTGCTTAAACTCGAGTCCGGGAAGATCGTGCGCGTCACGCAGCCCAATGCCTTCCGTCACGCCGACGAGCGCATCACCTGGGAGGAGACGGTCTACCTGACCTGGGATGCTTCGAGTCCAGTGGTGGTGACCAAGTGAGCGCGAATCGCCGCCGCAGGGGCGTGCCGGGGCGCAGCCTCGTCGCGGCCGTGCCCTACCTGTGGCTGGTGCTTTTCTTCCTGATCCCTTTCGTGATCGTGCTCAAGATCTCGTTCTCGGACTCGCAGATCGCGATGCCGCCGTACGAGCCGCTGCTGCAGTGGGCATCGGAGCGGGTGCTCCAGATCAAGCTCAATTTCGCCAATTTCGCCTTCCTCGTCGAGGACGACCTCTACTGGAAGGCGTACCTGACCTCGATCTTCGTGGCCGGCGTCTCGACGCTGCTGTGCCTGCTGATCGGCTACCCGATGGCCTATGCCATCGCGCGCAGCAGCCCGTCGACGCGCAACATCCTGCTGCTGCTCGTGATCCTGCCGTTCTGGACCTCGTTCCTGCTGCGCGTGTACGCGTGGATCGGCATCCTCAAGAACAACGGCCTGATCAACAACGCGCTCATGGCGCTCGGCGTGATCGACGAGCCGATCCGCATGCTGCAGACCGATTTCGCCGTCTACGTCGGAATCGTCTACTCCTACCTGCCGTTCATGATCCTGCCGCTGTACGCGAATCTGGAGAAGCTGGACCTGACGCTGCTCGAAGCGGCGGCCGACCTCGGCTGCAAGCCCTGGCAGGGTTTCCTCAAGGTGACGCTGCCACTGTCGGTGCCCGGCATCATCGCGGGCTGCCTGCTCGTGTTCATCCCGGCCGTGGGCGAGTTCGTCATTCCGTCGCTGCTCGGCGACCCGGGCATGCTGATGATCGGCAAGGTCCTCTGGACGGAGTTCTTCAACAACAGGGACTGGCCGGTGGCGAGCGCCGTGGCGATCGCGCTGCTGCTGTTCCTCGTGATTCCGATCATGTTCTTCCAGCGCGCACAGGACGCCGAATCGGGCGGGGGACTGCGTCGATGATGCACGGCCGTTCCTGGTTCCGGACGCTGGCCCTGGTGCTCGGATTCGC
>JAGOXN010000108.1 GCA_018059685.1 Steroidobacteraceae bacterium
GCTTCACGTTCATCCCCCTGACGTCAGAGTGCGATCTGCGTGCGTGGTCAAACGACAGCAATGTTGCGATCAGTCGCCCGGCCCGGCCTGCTGTCGTGGAACGCCGGCGCTCAGCTGCCACAGTTGCTCCAGGTGCTGCAGCACGGCCGCCTGCGCCGCGACGCGCTGGTCGAAGCGCGAGCCTGCGAACGCGGGTGTCTCGACGACGATGACCGTTGGTGCGGCAGGTCCCGGTATCTTCACGCCGTTCACGACGATCTGTGTCGCAGAAAGGAGCTCGTCGATCGAGCCGTCGCGGATCGGCTGGCCGTGGTCATCGCGACTGATGATTCCCTTCACGATCGGTTCGCCGAACCGTGTCTGGCCCGACTGGCGGATCGGGATGCCCGACGCCAGCAGCAGGTCGATGACTCGGGCTCCGACGGGATTGTCGTCCGCGCGGCTGCCCTGGGAGTAGATGTAGCCGCCGGTCGTGGACAGCTCGTCCTCGTGCAGGTCCAGCACCAGGCGCGGCGGGTGCGATTTCGCGAGCGACAGCACGTACTCCGTCATCGCGCGTGTCTCGGGGCCGGGCGGACCCGGCGAACGCGGCCGAGTGCCGTCCTCGAGGCTCGGCAGCAGGTGTTCCGCGTCGCCAACGCTGTATCCGCCCTTGCGCCAGTCGCGTTCCGCGGTGTTCGGATAGCGCCAGTTGTTGCGGTACGCCTTCGGGTTGCCGAGCGGGATCAGCACGACCGGCACGCCGGAGGCGGCGACGTCGACGATGCTGTCGAACGCGCGCGCAATCGCATTCGGGCCCGCGGGCTCCTCGCCATGGATACCCGCGATGATCCACAGCGCCTCGCCGCGGCGGGCCGTGTGCCAGGCGCGGATCGCCTGTCCCGGGTCGTCGGGGTAGGCGTGGACCAGCGACTCCTGCCACCCGTGGTCGGCGGACAGCGAACCGAATCGACGCGACAGCTCATCAAGCGGCGCGCGACTGTCAGCCGTGTAGACCTGCGCATTGCTTGCGTCGTACCCGGCAGCTGCGGCGAACTGCACGTGCAGAGCCGTCAACAGCATGACCGCGGAAACCAGCTGCACGGCCCGGCCGCGTGTCGACTTCCCAGGGTGCGGTGAGTTGTCGCAGGAGGTCTCCGTCACCCCGACTCTCCGCGTCCGGGTCTCCGCCACACCGCGAGGAGCGTCTTGAGCTTCTCTCCGGTGCTCAGCCGTTCGTCCGAAAGCGCTTCGAGGAAATCCGACAAGGCTTTCGCCTTGACGATCGTGTACAGCGTGAGGAAGACGACCGGGGTCATGACCACCGCGAAATAGGCCGCCTTGACGAGGAACGGCTGATCGGCCGCGGCGATGAGATTCATCCCCAGGAAACCAGTGGCGACCGTGCCGATGAGACCGAAGGTCGTCACGACCGTGAGCCGGATCACCATGTTGGCCTGGCGGCGCAGGCTGTCGCTGTCGAGGTACTCGTCCATGTCGTGGATCCGCTCACGGACCTCCGAGTAGAGCGATTCGAGGCGCAGGTGTTCCGCGCAGAGCCGGAACAGCGCCTTCGCCTGCGCCTGGTCGGCCACGTCGTGGAACCAGTACCGGTGCGTGAAGCGCAGGAAGATCTCGAACTGCTGGCGGATACTGCGCTTGAAGCGCTTGACCGACTCCGCATCGCCGATGTCGAGTTTCTTGAGCGCGTCGACCAGCCGGTCCGAGAACATGAGCAGCGCGGCCTTCTGGAAGTGTGCGACCAGGAACAGCAGGAAGTGCTGGTGGCGGAACTGCGCCAGCACGCCGCGTTCGCGCCCGACGAATTGCGCGGAACGGGCGTCCCCGACCACGACCAGGGCGTGACCCGAGCACAGGTAGCGGGTATTCGGTCCATCGGGCCGATCTTCCCAGAAGCGGTCATAACAGTAGCGCTCCTCGAAGTCGACGAGGTGCCGGTCGGAATACGGCAGCGGCTCCTCCGTGCCGGGTGCTGCGACGAGTCCCAGGCGAATGAAATCGTTGCGCGCCAGGGTGCGCGGGTCCTCCATGGCAAGGTAGGCCATGAGCGGCATCCGGTAGTACTCGAGAAGACGGTAACGGATCGGGCCGGCGTCCTCCGAGTGGTTCAGCACCAGCGGTTTCAGCAGGTAGGACCAGTGCGACGAAATTCGCGGCGCCCGGTGCTGCGCGACGAATGCGAGGAACTTCGCGCGCTGCCCGGCGTCCGAGGTCGCGAGGACCGTGCCGTCCGCCGCGAGCCACTCGACACGGTGCATGCAGTGCAGACCCTCCCCGTCGTCCTCCCAGCCGGCGGGGTAGGCTCGTGCGAACCGGTACATCGTGTCCTCGGCCTGGTAGAGCGTGAGGTTCTCGCCAGCAACCTCGACATTGAGGAGCACGACGTCAATGTCATAGAAGAAGTAGAGGTCGACGTGAACGACCGACAACGTGAGCGGCGCGTCGCCCGGACACGACGTCAGCCGGACCGCCGCGACGTCCGAGCGACGGAAGACCCGCATGGGCGAAGCGCCCGGGTCCTCGCCGCCGGGTCGACTGGTTCGTCGCGTCCGGCCCTCGCCGTACAGGAAGCGCTGCACGTAGGGCAGGAACGTCGTGAACTCGTTGTAGTGGCGTTCCTGGAACTCGGCAGGATCGTCCGTGAACTCGTCGAGGATCTCGCACCACGGATTGTCGGGACCGGGCTCTTCGAGCAGCTCCCAGTGCCGCTGGATCTGCATCGTTCCCCGGACGGGCATCAGTTGCAGCGGCCAGAGGACGATCTGGCGGAACTGGCGGACGATGCCGGTGGGCGCGGAATGCGACTCGTCGGTGCGCACCCCGGCATTCTAACCGGTCGCGCCGGCACAACTGTCAGGTACACTGCAGGTCGAGGGACAAGCACGTGACCGACACGCCCGCAGAGCGTGACGACCGTGGAAGGTGGGTCAGGCATGCCTGGGCGAGGCTGGGCCGCCGCAAGGTCGCGCAGTGGGGTCTCGCGTATGCGGCGGGCCTGGACGTGCACGTGTACGTCGACGAAACGCGTCCACGGAACCAGGGCGCGGCGCTCACGGCATTCGAACTGGGCGCCGAAGGCATCCCGCACACGGTCGTCGCGGACAACGCGGGTGGGCACCTGATGCAGCGCGGGCTCGTGGACGTGTGCCTGGTCGGCAGCGACCGCACGACGGCCCGGGGCGACGTGACGAACAAGATCGGAACCTACTTGAAGGCCCTCGCCGCCCGCGACAATGACGTGCCCTTCTATGCAGCGCTGCCCTCGTCCACCATCGACTGGACCATCGAGGATGGCGTGCGGGACGTCCCGATCGAGGAACGGCCGTCGCGCGAGGCGAGCCACGTACGTGGCCGTGCGGGGGACGGACGCTTGCTCGACGTGCAGGTCGTCGCGCCGGGCAGCCCGGTCGCCAATCCTGCGCTCGACGTCACCCCGGCGCACCTCGTCACCGGCCTCGTCACTGAACGTGGCGTTGCCACGGCGAGCCGCGACGGGCTCCGCGCGCTCTATCCGGAGCGGGGAGGCGCCGCGTGAGGAACTGGGCAGGGGGCATCCGCGAAGAACTCGTCGCAATCGCCCGGGCACTCGACGCGGCGGGGCTCGTGCCTGCGATCCTGTCGGACGACGAGCTGCAGCGGGTGATCGGGAAGTTCCGCGACTACGGGCGGCTCGACGGGGCGTGACAGTCTGCGGCCGAGCCGGCTGCGTCAGCATTGCGAATGTCGAGTCCACGCGGACCGCATGATCTGGAGAGGAGTGCATGGCTACGCGTCGCTACCTGTTCCCGGCCACGTCGCGAGTGCTGGGGCGCGTGATCCTCGTCGGAATCCTGGCGTTCGCGTTCGCGATGCTGCTGCGGCACGGACTCGTCGAGCGTGACGACGTCGGGGCTGCCTGCGAGTCCGCGGGTGCGCCGGCCTGGTGCGCGCTGCGGATGCTCGTGATCCGCGGCTTCCTGCACGGGATCTACGGGCTGTCGAGCCTGGTGTTCGCTGCACTCGCGGCCTGGCGCGGCTCGCCACGGCTGGCCGATCTCGCGATCGCCGTCGGCACTCTCGGCATGGTGCTCTACGACTTCACGTGGTCAGGGGCAGGCGTGATCGGCGGCGTGCTCGTTCGCGCGGGACTCGAGCGCGAGCGGCAGGAGAATGCTGAGCCCGAGCGCGACGGTGGAAGCGCCCCACGCGAGTGAGCGCAGGTTGTCGAGACCCTCGAGCAGCGGGATCGCCGTGCCCGCGACGAGCAGGCACGTGGCCAAAGTCGTTTCCTCGACGGCACGACGATCGAGTAGTGCCCGCGCCCGCACCCGCAGGTCCAGTGCAGCGGCCAGCACGAACGCGATGACGCCGGGCAGGAACAGCCAGACTGGAAAGTCCCGATGTCGGCCGGCCAGAACGAGCCCGAGGCACACATAGACCGCACTGCCGAGCAGGGCGAGGCCGAGGGTCCGCGGGATCGGGTCGTCTGTCGCAGGCCACGCGACGAGCGCCTGCAGCGCGCGCACGAACAGGATCCATCCGATGCCCGCGACCAGCAGCGTCGCGGACCAGTCGACGATCGTGATGTTGCCGTCGCTCAGGTACGACCACTGGTGAGCGCCGATCGCCATGGTCATTGCGGCCCCGGCTGCCGCGACGGCGGCGCGACGGATGCGCACGCCACCCGTCACCAGCAGCGCGACGACCGCTGTGGCGACACCTGCCGCCGACGCGAGTATCGCAACCCTGCGTCCTTCAGGTCGCTCGATCATCGGCCCCGCCCAGGGGAACTTCGCGACACCGTGCACGTCGTGCAGACCCCAGTGTCCGCCGACCGTGCCTTCCGACATCCGCTTCCATGGCTGGTCGAAGGCCTCGATCAGGTTGTACGGGATGCCCTGGCTGTCCGCGTAGGCCGCGAACTCGCGGTGATAGCGCGCCTGGTTGACGCGCCCGGGCACGCTGCCGCCGCGCGGGCGTCCGGCGCTCGGCCAGCCCGTCTCGCCGACCAGCACCGCCTTGCCCGGGAAGGCGGCCCGCATCTGGCGGTAGAGCTGGCCGACGTGCGGGACAACTTCGTCGATCGCCACCGGCGCGTCGTCCCAGTACGGGAGAATGTGGACGGTCACGAAGGAGACCGCGCCTGCGAGCTCGCGGTGTTTGAGCCAGAACTCCCACACGTCGGCGTAGGTGACCGGCATTCCCGTCTCGTGCTGAACGTGACGGATGAATCCCGCGAGCTGCCCGGGGCTCTGCTCGTGGCGCAACAGCACCTCGTTGCCGACCACGATTGCCCGTACCACGTCGCGATTCGCGCGGGCCGCCGCGATCGCCAGATCGATCTCGCGCTCATTGTGCGCGGCGTCGCGACCGATCCAGATGCCGAGCAGCACCTCGAGGCCGAGTTCCCGCGCCACGGCCGGCACCTGGTCCATGCCATGGCTCACCGTGTACGTCCGCACGCAGCGGAAGCGCGTGGCGAGCAGCGCGAGATCGCGCCGCAGGTGTTCCAGGGTAACCTCCGATGGTGCGTCAGCGGAGCCCGACGCCGCGTATGACACGCACTGCAGGCGGCCGGCCGGTGCGTCCGCGAGATCGACGGGCCGCCCCGAGCGCCACCAAGCGCCGACCAGCAGGACTGCCGCCACGACGAGCAGGCCGGCGAGCAACCGCGCGCCGTGCCACTGTGTCTCGTCCTGGCGGGAGGTCACTGCACGTTCTTCAGCGCGGCCTCTGTCGCCTCGAGCAACGCCCCGGGCCCCACCGGCGCACCGGTCGCGCGCTCCATCCACAGGTCGGGCGTCAGGCGGCCCTGGCGGCTCATGCGCTCGAATTCGGCGCCGAGATTACCCGTGCGGCGGACCTGCTCCTTGATCTGGTGCGCGATCATGTGGCCGATCGGATAGTCGGGCAGGTAGAGACCGTAGGCGATCATGTGCGAGTAGATGCCGAGCAGTACCACGTCCTTGCGGCCGAACACCGGGGCGTAGAACTCGTTCCACACGTCGCGCGCAATCTGCACCGTGGCCTCGCGCAGTTGTGCGGGTGTCGCCCGCGGGTGCGCATACAGCCAGCGCCAGACACGCATGTCCACGAGCGCCACGCCCGCGATCTCGTACGCACCCCAGAAATCGTCCAGCGTGCCGAGCGCCTCGCTCTGCTCGTCGGGCTTCGCGAGCCCGAGCAGTTCGAGGTCCCGGTCCTGGAACACGAATGCGAGCGCCTCGGTGAAGGCGGTGTTCGGAACACCCTCGATCGCGTTGAACGGTACATCGTAGACCGAGAAGGTCTGCTCGACGTTGTGGCCGAGCTCGTGGACCGCGATGTTGTAGCCCTTGTAGTCCATGCCGTTCGGCCCCACCCGCGTTCGCAGATGCGCCTTGTCGCCACGGCGTTGCGCGCCCATCGCGTGGCCGGCGCCACGTGCCGGGTCGACGGCGATGTGCGCAGCCAGGTATTGCGCGCGCTCCGGCGTGAAGCCCAGGCCCGTGAGGATGTTGGGGATGTCCGCCGCGAAGGCGTCGGAGGTCGGGTACCTGCGGCGCGTGATCTCGTCGAGCTGGGCCTCGGTGTAGGCGCCCCGCGGGCGAAAGCCGTTGTACCAGATGTCGAACGGCTCGAGCGGTCGGCCGAGCCGCGCTTCGATCCGTTTCGCGACCCGCGGCACGAGCGGGGAGGACAGCACTTGGACGAGCATGGCTTCGACGCGGGCCTCGGGCAGCTCGCGATCCTCCTCGAACCGGCGCGCGATGTGCGTCGGGGCCGAGGGCGAATAGGGGTCGGCGAGGCGCTCGGCCTGGAAGACCGCGAGGAGCTTCGCGTAGCGCGTGTCCGGCTCGCGATCCGCGGTCGGCGTCGCATTGCTCGTCGCCTTGCGGTCGCTGTCACCCACGGCGGCCTTCGTGACCGTGTTCGCGAACGGCTACCAGTCCACGAGCGGGTTGTCGATGGTCGCCGCGGGAATCGTCTGCGTGACGATGCGTTCCATCACCTCGGCGATCATGCGCTGCCGCGGCAGGCCGGCCGGGTCCGAGTACTGGGCCTTGAGTTCGTCGCGCAGGTTCCAGTGCGTGATGAGCCGCAGGCCGGCGGGAAACGGTCGCCCGCCCTGCTCATCGAGCAGGTGGTGCATCCAGACGTTGTAGGAGGCGATGTAGCTGTCGGCCGCGGAGTAGGCCGCGGCGACCTCCTGCTGCACTGCGGCGGGTACGCGGCGCCTATAGCGATCGGCGAGTCTGGTCTCGGCCCACTGTCGCGGCGTCCATCCCGGTCCGTCGCGCAGTTTCTCGTCGAGCGACGTGAGCGGGAAGTTCAGCAGCACCGCAAAGGCGATCCTGTTGGCGAAGAAGTCGTCGTTGACGTGAGCGCCCGGATCGTAGCCCGCGAACATCTCGTCGATCGGCAGGATGGGACCCAGGTCGAGGTCCGTCTGCCAGCGGAATGCCCGGCCGATCTCGTTCAACGAGCCGTCGAGCTGTTCGTGCAGCCTGTCGAGCCGGAGGAATATCGTGTCGAGCACCGCCGGGTCGGCGACGAACCCGGTCCGCGCGAACTCCGCGAATGCGGCTGCGTCTCCGTCGCTTTCCCGCCAGAGACTCGCAACCTGGCGCAGACCGCGCTCGACCCGCGGTCGCGCAGACTCGCCGTGTGTCGCGACGAGCGCCACTGTCGCCTCGGCCACCGAGGCATCCATCCAGCCCGGGCGTGCGGTGCCGGTCGCGGGTGCGGCCGCCTCGGCGGCGGGCAACACGGAGAGCAGAGTCGTGGCGAGGGCGACGAGTGTCCTGGTCATGACAGGCATCCGGGCAAATGGGAAGCCCGGCATCATACGCGCCCCGCGCCCCGGGGCTGCGGCGCGCCGGGCACTGCGGCATCCGTCCACAGGGCGAAACCTCGCGCCGGTCCCGCGGTCGAAGCAATCATCAGGGTCGCGACTTATGTCACATCTTCTGTCGGGCGGCGGCGTATCCTGCGAGCCGACGAGAAAGGACTGGTGAGGAGATTGGCCGAACGTCGATAGCGGGCTTTACCCGGAGGGATACTCGATGAGTTCCAATGCCGCCAAGGTCGGTCCCGACAGTGCCGCAGGATTCGTGGAGTCGCTCGGCGCCTACAGCAGGCAGCACCGAGCCCAGCACTGGTCCGGCACGTTCGAAGAGTTCCTTCGCGACATCCTGCCGCGCACGCCGCGGGCCATCGCGCGCAGCAGCCACGAATACCTCTGGGACATGCTCTGCTGGCACGGCCGGCAGGACCCCGCGGGCGACGCCGGCCCGAGCGCGCTCTTCAAGCGCGAGCTCTTCGGCGTCGATTCAGCACTCGCACGGGTGGTCGACTACTTCAAGGCGGCGGCAGCCGGTTCCGACGTCGGGCGGCGCCTGCTGCTCCTCCTCGGGCCGCCGTCGGGCGGCAAGTCCACCATGGCCATCCTGCTCAAGCGGGGCCTCGAGGAATACAGCCGCACGGACGACGGCGCGGTCTACGCGCTGCAGGGCTCGCC
>JAGOXN010000109.1 GCA_018059685.1 Steroidobacteraceae bacterium
GTCGGCCTCGCTCTCGATCAGGAGCATGCCCTCGTTCTCGTCGGCGAGCACGTTCTGGCCGAACTTCGTGTAGAGCGTGGCGAGCCGCTGGTTGATCTCCGAGAGCCGCTTCTTCGCGGCCGGATCGGTCACCTTCGCGCCCGCGAGCACGAAGTCCGTGTACGTCACCCAGGTGAGGCGCTGCTGCTCCGGCGTGAGTCCAGACTTCCCGCGCGCGTCGTAGACCGCCGCGATGCGCTCGAACAGCGGCTGGTTCTGCGTGATGCGGTCCGAGAACTCGGCGAGCTTCGGCGCCATCTCCCGCTCGACGGCCTGCACCGCATCGTCGTTGAGCGTGGAACTGTAGACGCCGTAGACCGTATATACCCGTCGCAGCGTGCGTCCGCTGCGCTCCATGGCGGCAATCGTATTCTCGAACGTCGGAGCCGCCGGGTCGCTCGCGATGCGGTCGAGGCTCGCCAGTTGCTCCGCCATGCCGGCCTCGAGCGCAGGCTTCAGGTGTTCGACGCGCGCCTCGTCGAAGGGCGGCACGCCGCCGAAGGGCCCCGTCCAGGGGGCGAGCAACGGATTGGCCGCGGGCGGTTCCGCCGTGGCGGCCGCCTCCGCAGTACCGGTCGAACTGGAAACGAGGGCCACAGCCAGGCCTGCACCTGCAACGAAGGACTTGAGGGACATCGCGAACCTCGGTCGTGTGAGTGGTCTGGCGAGGGTCGTCATCGGCCGGAAGCGGCCCCGGCGACCCCGCGCATGGAGCGCCTAGACTACAGCAGAGCGGGGAAGTTCCGCAGGCGGCGATCCGCTCACGCGACGGGACGTGCCGTGGCTGCGGCGGCCGGTGATTCCGCAGCCGACCCGGGCGGCAAGCAGTCCCGGCCGTGCGTCCGCACTCAGCCGCGCTCCCACATGAGGTCGGACCCGCGTTCGATGGCAGTGCGGATCAGGTCCCGCAGCGGAATGGCGCGCATGCGCAGCGACACCACGGGCTCAGGATCCCTTTCGTCCGCATCCTCATCCTCATCCCCGGTCCTGTCCCGCGTCATCCCGTCGCGCGAGGCGGGAAAGGGCGGCGAGGGTCGATCGCCGTCCAGTTCGATGCGGCGCTCGAGCTGCGCGAGCGCTGACGGCAGGTCCGCGGCGAGGATCGCACCCGGCACCGTGCCGGAGTGCCCCATCCCTTTGAGCAGGGCAACGGCCGATTCGCCGTGCATGGTCAGGCTGCCGAACCGGGTCGAGAACTTGACGATCATGAAGAGTGCTCCGCCCGGGTCCCGCCGCTGGCCGCGGCGCCCGGGGCGGGCATCATACCGGGTGCTGCAGGGGTCCGGGTTCAGCCCCGGA
This sequence comes from Steroidobacteraceae bacterium, assembly GCA_018059685.1. Taxonomy (GTDB): domain Bacteria; phylum Pseudomonadota; class Gammaproteobacteria; order Steroidobacterales; family Steroidobacteraceae; genus RPQJ01. Next base: position 1,339 of record JAGOXN010000109.1, read on the forward strand.
CCTTGTCGCCCGTGCGATTGCGGACGAACATCTGAGTCCGCTCGGTGACCTCGCCCGAATGCCGTTCGCTGCGCGCGACGTCGTAGCTTGCGTGCCTGTCGTGCAGGCTGACCTCGATCCCCGGCCCGCCGAGCCAGCGACCGCCGCCGAGGACCACGTGCAGGCACTCGCGCCAGACGTCGGGCGGGTCGCTCAAGGCAATGACGCCGTCCGCGCCGCTCGCCAGGGCCTCGATGATCCGTGCCGGGTCGAACTTCTCGAGCACGCCGACCAGTGGGCGCGACGCGTGATGCTGGCGCGCCTCCACCAGGCCGGCGACGGAGTCGATGCAATCGACCAGCACCGCTTCGCGCGCTCCGGCCTCGCCACCCTGGGCCAGCCGCAACAAGCCGACCAGTGCGCCTTCGACGTGCTTGCGCACGCGGGCGGACTCGGGGTGCACGCGGCACACGGGCAGGTCGTTCCGCCAGGGATCCGCGCCTGCCACCACGTTTGGATGCGTACCCAACTCTCTGCAGTCCTGTCACAAGGACGGATTTCCGTCCAGGTCCACTCTAGCTTCGGCGCCGATCGCTGCCGTGAGGTCGCGCGCAGAATTGTGATTGCGGTCCCGAACGTGACCCGCGTCACGTCAGGCGAGTTCGGACAGGTATTTCGGCAGCATGGCGTGCCAGGTGGGCCAGTCGTGGTCGCGGGTCGCTCCCCAGTCGTCGACGCGGTTGGGGATGCCCTTGCCGCCAAGCACGCCGGCGAGCCGCCAGGATTCGCCGACGTCCTCCCAGCGCCCGGAGCCCGAGGCGAGGACGACCATGCGACGGCGCAGCGCATCGAGTTGCCAGCCTTCACCCAGGCCAGGCAGGTAGTGGAGTGGCGATGAGAAATAGAAATCCTGGTTCCAGCGACCATCGAGGTAGCGCGAGAGATCGTAGGTGCCGCTCATGCCGAGCGCGAGCCAGAACGCGTCGGGGTGCCGGCACAGGCTCGCGACGGCGTTGAACGCCCCGATCGACGCGCCGGCGGCGAGGATCTCGATGCCGGCCGAGGCGCAGTCGTGGCGGATGAATGGCACGACCTCCTCGTACACGTACGCGTCGAACATGTTCTGGACATGCGAGGAGTATTCGGGTGGGTGCCGGCGCGAGACCCAGTGCTGGCCCGCGACACTGTCGACCGAATACACCTTGATCCGGCCCGCCTCGATGAGCCACGCGATGGCGGCGATGAGTCCGTGACGCTCGGCTTCCTCGCAGTCGCCGCCCGCCGTCGGGAAGAGCAGCACCGGCTTGCCGTAATGTCCCCAGCGCACGATGCGCGCCGGGCCGGGCAGGCGGTGCGTGTGCCAGCCGAACGCTTCGCGGCGCATCAGGCGCGGCCCTCGGTTTCCCGCCAGCGCTGGATGCGTCCGAAGAAGAGCCCGGTGAATTCCTCGACTTCGTGCGCGGGGAAGAGCGCGGCGACCTTCCTGCGCACGGCCTCACGCGCAGTGTCCGTGCCGAAGAATTCGTACGCGACCTCGTCGAGGTGCGCGAGATGCCGCGCACAGAACTCCTCGAAGGCCTCGGCGTCGAAATGCTGGCGCGCGAGGAGCGCGTAGCGGCGCAGCTTCTCCCGGTCGGGCAGGTCCTCGGCGGCGGTCTCGAAGAACGGCTCCCAGTCGAGATTCCTGTGCACCGTGCGCCTCGTTGCGGCGCAGTAGATCGCCCAGCGCAGGTTGGCCTTGATGAGCCAGGGGAAGTGGTAGTGCAGGGACGTGACCTGCGAATCCGGGCAGGCGTTGGCGAAGTCGATCGGATGCCAGCGCCCGGACTTCTGCAGTGCCTCGCAGGAATTGAAATCCCAGCCGAAGAACGCGTTGATCGTGAGCGTGATGTCCTCGAGTTCCGCCTGCGCGTCCGGGGTGACGAAGCCGCGATCCATGCGATAACGGTCGTGCAGGGGCGCTGACGGATCGTAGTTCACGGCGCGCGTCTGCGGTCCGAGGCCGATGCAGCGCACGAAGAAGTCATAGGGGATCACCGCGGCCTGCAGGTGCATGACCTTGGTGCCGCTCGATTCATAGGCGGCGCGCAGCTGCGCCTCGTCGTCGATCTTCGACACGCCCACCCAGCCGCCGCCGTCATACGGCTTCATGAAGAGGGGGTAGCCGAGCGTGCCGCCGATCTCGCCGAGATCGAACATGCGCGCGTACTGCGTGAGGGTCGGCTGCAGGTCGGCCGTCTGTTCGTAGGCCTTCGGCGGCAGCATCCAGGTGTCCGGGACGGCGAGGCCCAGGCGCATCATCGCGCAGTAGGTCGTGTGCTTCTCGTTCGACTGCAGCGACCACGGGTTGTTGAAGACGTAGGTGTCGTTCATCACGACGGCCTTCTTTATCCACTCGCGGCTGGTGTGGTACCAGTGCGTCAGGCGGTCGATGACGAGGTCGTAGCGCACCGGTTGCCGCAGGCCGAACGGCTCGATGGTGACGCGACTCACCTCGAAGGCGAGCGTATCGCCCTCGTGCGGGATCGCGAGCTTCAGCCGGCCGAGGATCTCCTCGAAGCAGATCGGCCAGCAGATGTCCGCGCCGAGCGAGAGGCCGATGTGCCGCGTGAGGTGTGCCACGTCCGGAATCTCCTGGCCGCTGCGGCCTCGGTCATTCGTAGATCATCCACAGGGGCCCCGGGAAGAGCCAGGTGAGCGCGGACTGCAGCCGGTCGCGCCAGTTCTCCCAGTTGTGGCCATCGCGGACTTCCTCGTAGCGTACCTCAATGCCGTGCTGGCGCAGCAGCGGCACGAGGCTGCGATTCTCGTAAATCAGCGACTCGTAGATGCCGCAGGAGAGGTACATGCGCTCCGCGGGCCTTCCGGGGTGGCTGCGGAACTCGTTCACGAAGCGCGCGACGGGGTCGAAGACCTCGGTGCGCCGGTGGTGGCCGATGTCGGCGAAGGCGAACGACCCCGACTGGAGCAGCAGGCGGCCGAAGGTGCCGGGATGGCGCCACGCGGCGTGCAGCGCCGCGACCGCGCCGAAGCTCGCGCCCATGAGTCCCCGCGCCGCGGCTTCGCTCCGCAGCGGGAACGAGTGCTGCAGCAGTTGCGGGATCTCGTGCGCCACGAACCGGGCATGCCCCTCGTGACCGGCATACTCCACGAGGCGCTCCGGTGACTCGGTGAGCGCCGCGATGAGCGGCGGGATCTCGAGGCGGTGGATCAGGTTGTCCAGCACGACCTGCAGGTTTGCGTAGCGCAGGTAATCGAGTCCGTCGTGCACGAGGAGCAGCGGATAACGGCGGCTGCGGCGGAAACGCGCCGGCACGTACACGCCGATGCGCCGATTGCCGCCCAGTGCAGTGCTCGGTACGGTGAGTTCCTCGAGCGTGCCGGTCCGGGCCTCCGGATCCGGCTCGGTCCAGCCGGGTCGGACGTAGCCATGCCCGCGGACGACCGAGTTGGCACCGAAGGGATCCGACGCCCGGAGCGGATTCAGCGGGTCGAGGATCCACTCCTCCCGCCCGTCGCGGATCACCTCGAACTTGTACTCGATGCGCGAGTTCCCGGGCAGTTCGACCCGCAGTACCCACAGGTCGCCGTCGTCGATGCGCTCGAAGGCCTGCGACGCCGGCAGGCCGTGAATCCAGCAGCGCAAGCGCACGGCGTCGGCTGCGCCGCGATAGACGAACGTGACACCGCCCGGGTCTACGATCGGGTACTGAGGCGCCGCGAGCAGCGCCTCGAGCTGCGGAATGCGCACGCTCACGGCGGGGCCTCGACGGGCGCGAGGCGGCCCGAGCGCAGCAGGCGCCACGATGCGGCGGCGAACGCGAGACGTCCGTCGCGCCAGTGCAGCAGGCTGCCGTCGTCGAGGCTGCAGCAGGCGGCCGGTGCGAAGCGACGCGCGAGGAGGCCCACCCGCGTCGCGTCCGCCAGTGCGAGTCGCGTGGCCGCGTGCGGCAGGCACACGATCCCACGCACCAGCCCGAGCCCCGCCTCGAACACCTCGGTATTGCCGGCGCCCTGGGGCGGGTGGTCGTGATAAAGCACGATGCGTTCCGAGATCGCCATGGCGCCGGCGGACCAGGCCACCAGCGGCTTGTCGCGCAGCATGACCCCGAGGCCGAACAGTCGCAGGCGATTGAGCAGCACGGCGACGTGCCCGCCGGCAATGCAGACCGTGCGCGCCGTCCCGAGCAGGTGCTCGAGCTCCTGGCGCTGCCCTGCCAGCACGGGTCGGTGGGCCGCGCTCCATTCGGCGTCGAAGTGCGCGTGGATGCGCCGGATGGCGTGCAGGTGCTCGCTGTCCATGCGGCGCAGCGCGGCAATCGCCGAGCGCCGGGCTGCGCGTGCGACGTCGGAATCGTCGGCGAGCCTCATCAAGTCGCGTGCCGCGGCCTTGGCGTGGTCGAGGCGCACGCGGTACAGGTCCTGCAGCCGGCGCAGCGCGTTCTGGCGCTGGCGACAGGCTGCGTGCAGGTCGGGGTCCTGCGTGAAGACGCCTTCGGCACGCTGGTAGAGACGCAGGTCGGTCACCGGTTGCCCGAGGTGCTCCTCGAGCGCGGCGAGCTCGCCCTCGCGTTCCTGCCAGCCCGCGGTAATGGCGACGAGCGGGCCGGCGAGTCCTGCGCGCGCGAGCGCCACCCCAAGGTTGGGCGCGCGGAACTGCGGACCGAGGACGAGGACGTCGGACATGCGCGTCAAGCGTGGGAATCGTATCGCGCGCTGTCAATCCAGGCCGTGCGGCCGGATCGCCGCCCAGTGAGGCGGCGTGCAGATGCGCGGCGGTTCACGCGCTTGGTCCGGGCGCGTGCCAGCCGGTACCATCGGGCCGTACCCGGGGGGATGTACCCATGGACAAACGACGGCGCGGGTTGAGTCACGGGGCGGTACCGCCATGGCCGGCATCGGCGGTCGTCGCGATTCTGTGTCTCGCCCTGCCGGGCTTGTCGGCGGCGGCCCCGGCGAAGACGGCCCCGACGATGACGGAAGTTCTCGCTGCTTCGACGCCGGCGGACTGGCGTGTCCCGGACCCGGAATCGACCCTGTACGTCGACCTCGCCGCCGGGCGGGTCGTCATCGAGCTCGCGCCAGCGTTCGCGCCGGAGCACGTCGCCAATATCAGGACCCTGGTGCGACAGGGATACTTCGACGGTCTGGCAATCCTGCGTTCACAGGACAACTACGTCGTCCAGTGGGGCGACCCGGACGGCCGGCGGGACCTGGGCAAGGCCCGGCCGACGCTGCCGCCGGAGTTCATGGTGCCGTGGCCTTCGACCCAGGCCTTCACACGGCTCCCCGACGGGGACGGCTATGCCCCGGAAGTCGGCTTTTCGGGCGGCTTCCCGGTCGGGCGCGATCCGACGACCGGGCAGGGCTGGCTGGCGCATTGCTACGGCATGGTCGGCGTCGGTCGCGGCAACGACATCGAGAGTGGCAGCGGTGCGGAAATCTACGTCGTGATCGGCCATGCTCCACGACACCTCGACCGAAACGTCGCCCTCGTCGGTCGTGTCCTCGCCGGCATGGAGCTGCTCTCCACCCTGCCGCGCGGGACCGGGCCTCTCGGTTTCTACGAGAGTCCGGAGCGGCACGTGCGCATCGGGCGCATGCGCATCGCCGCGGACCTGCCCCCGGCGGACCGTGTCGCCCTCGAGGTGCTCCGGACCGACACCGCGACGTTCATGGCGCTGGTCGAGTCGCGGCGCAATCGTCGCGACGAGTGGTACAAGGTCCCGGCCGGGTACGTGGAGCTGTGCAACGTGCCACTCGTGGTGCGGCCCCGACCCTGAGTGGTGCGGCGCAGCATTCGAGCATGCGTGGCCGACCGCGCCACGGTAGCGATTAGCGAATTGCACGGTCCCCGCAAAAGGGGCAAGTTAGGCCGGACACCGAGGAGGGGGCGCGATGGAACGATTCTGGCTGAAACAGTACCCGCCCGGCGTGCCGGCCGACGTGGACGTCACGCAGTATTCGTCGCTCAACCAGCTGATGGAGGAGGCGTTCCGCAAGTACGCGCAGCGCAGCGCGTACGTGTTCATGGATCGTTTCCTCACGTTCGCCGAGCTCGATCGATATTCCGAGGCCTTCGGCGCCTGGCTGCAGGGACGCGGGCTCGCGCGCGGCGCGCGTGTCGCCATCATGATGCCGAACGTCGCGCAGTATCCGGTCGTGGTGGCGGCGGTGCTGCGCGCGGGCTGCGTGGTCGTGAACGTAAACCCGCTCTATACGCCGCGTGAACTCGAGCACCAGCTCAAGGACTCCGGTGCCGAGGCCATCGTCATCCTCGAGGGCTTCGCCGTCACGCTGCAGCAGGTGATCGCGCGCACCGCCCTCAGGCACGTCGTCGTGGCTTCGATCGGCGACATGCTCGGCTTCCCGAAGGGCGCGATCGTGAATTTCGCGGTGCGGCGCCTGAAGAAGATGGTACCCCCGTACTCGCTGCCGGGGCACGTGCGTTTCAATGACGCGCTCGACGAGGGCGCCCGGCGCAGGCTCGAGAAGGTCATGGTCGGGCCGCTGGACGTCGCGTTCCTGCAGTACACCGGCGGGACGACCGGAGTGGCGAAGGGCGCGTCCCTCACGCATCGCAACCTGGTCGCGAACGTGCTGCAACTCGAGGCCTGGGTGCAGCCCGCGCTGACCGACACGCAACGCGGCCCGGTACCGGAGCAGTTCGTCTACGTCTGCGCGCTGCCGCTCTACCACGTGTTCGCCCTGACCGTGAACATGCTGGCCGGCATGCGTCTCGGCACGCTCAACGTGCTGATCCCCAATCCGCGGGACATCGGAGCGTTCGTCAAGGAGATCGCGAAGTACCGGTTCAACGTGATCCCGGGCGTGAACACGCTGTTCAACGCGCTGGTGCAGAACGAGGACTTCCGCAAGCTCGACTTCTCGAGCATGCGCATCTCGAACGGCGGGGGCATGGCCGTGCAGAAGGCCGTCGCGGAGAAGTGGATCGCGGTCACCGGCGTGCCGATCGTCGAGGGCTACGGTCTCTCGGAGACCTCGCCGGTGGCGACCAGCAACCCCATCACGCTGCGCGAGTACAACGGCACGATCGGGCTGCCGTTCCCGAACACCGAAATCGCGATCCTCGACGACGCGGGCCAGCCGGTGCCGCTCGGCCAGCCGGGCGAGATCGCGATCCGCGGGCC
>JAGOXN010000437.1 GCA_018059685.1 Steroidobacteraceae bacterium
CTCGCCAGTTCTATCTTCCGCTCGGCCACGAATAGCGGTCGTACGGGTCATCTGCGGATTGCGTCGAATGCGCGTCTTGCACGACTCATCAGGGTTGGATGGAGCAATCCCAGTTTGGGGTTCTGGCCAAACGGCGCGCCGGGCGCGACGCCGAACCAGTTGGCGTCGAAAGGCAGTTCGACCTGCTTCGTGAGATTGAATTTCGTGGGAAAGCTGAGGCCGGCGATGCGATATACGTCCCCATCCCCGGGTGTGATCAGGAACTCGCCGGCAAACAGCCGTTCGGTCTTGCGACTCGTACCGTAGGCGACCTTGACGGCCACCTGGCCGCCGATCGAGCCGACCGCGATCACCAGCGCGGGCCTGGGCCTCGGGCCCGGCCGAGGCACCAGATCCTCCGGAAAGCGACACCAGAGGATGTCACCCGGGCGCGGCACAGGCCAATGGCCCTAGTCGGTCAAAAGAGCGACTCGTCCACGGTCATGCGTCCCTGAGGGACGCGCTTGCGGATCCGAGCGAGAGTCGCCTTGGCGACCGGCCCGTCGTCGGGCTCGTAACCGGGCAGGTGGCGTGCGGCCAACTCGGCGAGCGCCAGGTGAATCACCTGTGTCTCGGTGAGGCCAAGCGCGTCGGCCAGGCGCGCGGTCGTCTTGCGTGACACGCCGAATCGCGTGTCGCGTTCGCGGTAGCGGAGTATCACGTTGGACGTGCGGTGGCGGGCAGGAGCGGCAGGCATCGCGAGCGCAATCGGGCCGCCACATCCACCTTGTCCGTATCGAGGTGCATGCAACGTCCGTGAGCGCCGGGCCCGCGACTGATTGCGATATGGTTGGCCAATCCTCTACAATATGGGTGGCCCATATTCGAATCCCGGTCAGCCTGTCTCGATGAAAACCACGATCGAAATCTCAGACCCGCTGCTGCGGGCCGCCCGCCAGGCGGCTCGTCGCGACGGTATCACGGTCCGTGCGCTGGTCGAGCAGGGCCTGCGTCTCGTCCTCGAGGCGCGGCGTCAGGCTGCACCTTTCCAGCTGCGCGACGCCTCCGTCGGTGGGCAAGGACTGCAACCTGGCGCCGAAGGTTTGTCCTGGGACGCGCTGCGAGCCCTTGCCTACGGCGACCGCGAAGGCTCGTGATCGCGGTCGACACCAACATCCTGGTCCACGCGCATCGCCGTGATTCGCGTTGGCACCTTCCCGCCATCCGCACCATCGCATCACTGGCCAGCGGACGCGAGGCCTGGGCGATCCCGTGGCCTTGCGTACACGAGTTCTACGCGATCGCGACACACCCACGGATTTACGCTCCACCCTCGACGCCTGCCCAGGCACTCGCGCAGTTTCGGGCATGGCGAGAATCCCCTAGCCTCACCCTGCTCGCCGAAGACGACGCGTACTGGCCGGTGCTCGAGTCATTGATCGAGCGGTCCCGTCTGACCGGACCGGCGATTCACGACGCTCGCATCGCGGCACTCTGCCTGCGCCACGGCACTCACGAGCTGCTCACCGCCGATCGTGATTTCAGTCGCTTCCCGGAACTCACGACCCGCAATCCGCTGATCTGACGCGCGGTCTGCGCGCGGCACCGTCATGGCAGGTCCACAATCCAGGTGTTGGCCACACGCACTACGGCTACCGACCAAGACGCTCCCGCAGCAGCCGCTCCGACTCCCGAAGGCCCGCATCGTTAAACACCACCGACTTCGCCTTGCCGACGGGATCGGAGATATAGCCTTTGGCGTGCAACCGTTGCATCGCCTCCCGGTCAAATCCCTTCCAGGCACGATTCCCCTCGTGCAACCCGAGCTGCAGCAGCGCGAGTACCGCCTCGCCACCTTGCCGAGCTGGGCAGGTTGGCAGGGGCAAAGGCCCCTTCTGGACCACGCTTGATTATGCGGGCCAGAGGCTCACTGGGTGAGCCTGGGGCACCCTATGCGGCGGCCGTCTCGACCGTTGATGGCAGTTGGCTCAGCACCAGCCTGTCCATCTGCACGCGCTTGCTGGCTTCGTCGATGTCGATGCCCACGAGTTGCCCCGCGGCGTTGTAGTCCAGCACCACGCCGTCGGAAATCTCGCGGCTCTCGACGCTCGGCTCTTCCGAAAGGTCGATGCAGAGCGAGTCTGTGTCGGCGAAGTAACTGAGTTTCACGGTTTGAAGCCCCGGTCGGGGAAGGCGTTCAGTATCGTGACCTTATCGACCAGCGTGATGACCCTCAAGTAGCGATCTCCGGGTTCTTGAATCGGCGCCCAGAAGCGGTATCGCGAGTCGCCTTGTGGCTCTGACCGCGACGGACGTTCCACGACTGCAATGCACCATTCCTTGCGGAGACAGGGCCGCTTGTGCAGGACCTTGCGCTCGAAGTACTCCGCGAATCTGTAATCGCCCACAGGAGCATTGCCGGACGTGACGGGTGAATCTCATCGTCTCCATCGCCCGGCGACAGCGCATCGTCGTTACCTGTCCGCTTTGACGACAAATGACTCCCGCCGATTCGTCAGGACGAGCAGGTGCTCGAGGCGGTACGCGTCGGACAGCGCTGCTTGATCAGTGGTCGAAGTGCC
>JAGOXN010000110.1 GCA_018059685.1 Steroidobacteraceae bacterium
GACGCATCGGGATCCGGCGAAGTGCATTCCGTCGGTCTGCGCGTTGATCTGGCCCGTCCGCAATTTCTTCCAGGGCCGGCAGACGGACCCTGCGCTGATCGGTCCGAGGGACCTCGAGCTCTGGGCCTGGTCCGCCGAGCGGGCGCAACGGGTGCGCGAGGCTCGTCCCGAGCGGTTCTTCGACGTGCGCTACACGGATTTTCGCCGGGACCCCATCGCCGTCGTCCGGGCGATCTACCGTCATTTCGGCCTGGCCCTGAGTGATGAGACGGAGCAGCGCATGCGGCAGTGGCTCGCCGGCAATCCCCGGGACAAGCACGGCCAGCACGAATACCAAGCAGAGCGGTTCGGCCTTTCGGAAGCCGCCATTCACGAGCGCTTCGCCGACTACATGAAGCGGCACGCTCTCTTCGAAACGTCGAAGGCCGATGTCCATGGATAGGGCAGGCCCACGGTCCATTGGCATTCGAAGTGCGTGGCGCGGCGCGAATCGACAGCGGAGATGTGCATGAGAGCAGCGGTATTCAAGGGGCCGGGCAGCAATCCGGTGCTCGCGATCGAGAGTCGTCCCGATCCGGTGCCCGGAGCCGGCGAAGTATTGATCAAGGTCGGGCGGGCCGGCATCTGCGGTAGTGACCTGCACATGACCTCGGGAGAGGGGCCGCAGATGGCGGTCGGGAGCATCATCGGCCATGAACTGGCCGGCGAGGTCATTGCGCTCGGTACCGAGGTCGAGCACATCAGGCTCGGCGACCGGGTCGCTCCCCTGCCCTTCGTCGGCTGTGGTCACTGTGCCGCCTGCCTGGCCGGCCGTCCGCATCACTGCCCGGCAGCCCGGTTCGATGTCGTCCATGGTTTCAGCGAGTACTCGCGGGTCGGCGTCCGCGACTGCGTGATCCTGCCCGCGGGTCTCACCGACGAGGACGGTGCCCTGATCGAACCTCTCGCGTGCGGCCTGCAGGCCGTGCGCAAGGCGGGCTTGGTACCCGGCGCCCGGGTCCTCGTGACCGGCGCCGGGCCGATTGGCCTCGCGGCCGCGTTCTGGGCCCAGCGCCTCGGAGCCGGTCGCGTCGCCGTGATGGCGGCTTCGGCCCGTCGCGGCCGCATCGCCACGGCCATGGGTGCTTCTCATTTCATCGCGCGCAAGGACGTGACCGACCCGGTGGCCGCCCTTCGGGACGCATTGGGCGGTGCACCTGAGGTCGTGTTCGAGGCCGTCGGCCTGCCGGGCGCAATCGCCGAGGCCATCGACTACGTGAAGCCGCAGGGCACGGTCGTGTCACTGGGTCTCTGCAGCGTGCCCGATACCTTCGTGCCGGTCGTCGCACTGATGAAAGAGCTGCGACTGCTCTTTTCCATGTGTTATGACCGGCAGGACTTCCAGTACACGGCCGAGGTGATGGCGGCCGGCGACCACCGGCCGCGTGCCATGATCACGGATACCATCGGCCTCGACGCCCTGCCTGCAAGGCTCGAGAAGCTGCGCGGGGCCAGCATCGATTGCAAGGTGATGGTCGCCCCTTGGGGTGACTCGCGCCCGAGCACGCCGTGACCGAGTGGGTTCTGCGCCTGGACCTGCGCTCGCCCGCATTCGCCGGCGAGTCGCCGGCACTCTATCGAACGGGCCTCGAGATGGCGGCGTTCGTCGACGACCTGGGTTTCGATCAATGCATGCTGTCGGAACACCACGGGGCCGATGATGGCTACCTGCCCTCTCCGCTGGTCTATGGCGCTGCGATTGCGGCCTGCACGAAGCGCCTGCGGCTGCGGATGTCCGCCATCGTGCTGCCCCTGCACGACCCCTTGCGCATCGCCGAGGACGCGGCGGTACTCGACCGCATCGCCGAAGGACGCCTGGAGCTGGTTCTGGTTGCGGGATTCCTGCCGAGCGAGTTTGCGATGTTCGAGCGTCCGCTGGCGATGCGCGGCCGGTTGCTCGAGGAAGGCATTGCCGTCCTCCGTCAGGCGTGGCGTGGTGAGCCCTTCGTCTATCGCGGTCGAACGGTCCTGGTGCGGCCTCGCCCCTGGCAACCCGGAGGACCCCCCCTGCTGCTCGGTGGCGCTACGCCGGCCGCGGCACGGAGGGCCGCGGAACTCGGGGACGGCTTCGTGCCGGGCATCGCGGGCCTGTACGAGATCTATGCGAACGCCTGCGCGGCGCGGGGCAGGTCCGCCGCGCGACCTGCGGCCTTCGGTCCCATGGCGCTGTTCGTGAGCAAGGACCCCGAAACCACGTGGCAGCGTATCGGACCTCACGTGTTGCACGAGACGAACTGCTATGCGCGCTGGTACGACGAAGGCCGGGTGCGCGGTCCCTACGCTCACTACGAGAGCATCGAGAGCCTGCGGGCCACGGGCCTTTACCAGGTGCTCACGCCGGACGAATGCATCGCGCTGGCACGCGGCCTCGGGCCGGGTGGCCAGTTATTCGTCCATCCCCTCGTCGGGGGCCTGGACCCGGTCGTTGGCTGGGAGACCCTGCACCTGCTGCGGGACGAGGTCCTGCCGCAGCTCGGCTCTGCATCGTGATTCGGATTGCGAAACGAGTTGCGCGAGTCAACGCCATGCCGGACGGATCCAACGCCTCGCGGCGGAGCGCGCGCCTCACGCCTCGTCCGGCACGCCGTGAAACGCCTGGTAGCGGGCGAACAGCGCGCGCTCTCGCGTGATCCGTTCCTGCTCACCGAGCTCGTAGACGTTCCTGCCGAACTTGCCCGATGGCTTGTGCTCGAGGTACTCGGCGGCGGCCTTCTTCGCTGCCGCGGTGAAATCCATGTTCAAACGACCGTAGAGCGCCGACAAGGCATCGGGCGGCGATCGCATCAGGTCGGCGAACAGGAAGTCGTGGATCTGCGCGCGCGGTATTTCACCCGACTCGATCTGGTCGATGACGCGATCGAGACTCGCGGCATACGCCTCTGCCGTCATCAGGCGCTCGAAGGAGGCGGCGTCGAAAGGCTTGTCGCTGCGCATCCAGTAGAGCGTGCCGAGCAGGTTCACCACCGACGCACGGGCCCGCACCGGGTCGCGATGCGTGTAGACGACCCGCGCATCCGGGAACACCTTGAAGAGCACCGGCAGGCTCTCGGTATGCGACGGCGACTTGAGCAGCCAGTGCCGGCGCGGATTCTTCCACTGCAGCAGCTTCAGCATCCGCTTGTAATAAGCGTAGGGCACGGTGAGGTCGGCCTGGGCGAGCCACGCGTAATAGCTCGGGACCTGGAACAACCCGGTGAGGTTGTCGCTCGTGAAGGTGCAGTTCATCGCGACCTTGCACTCGTTCGGAATCGTGGCACCGAGCTCGTGCATGGACAGGAACGACGGCGCGACACGATGCCACTGCGTCAGCAGGTGCTGCGCCTTCGCGATGCGCGGATCACTGCGGTAGGTGGCCGCCTCCGGCGGTGGGCAGGGAAACATGATCTCCCAGTTCGTCGGCACGCCGAACCGCCCATCCGTCGACAGCAGCTCGAAGAGGATCGAGGTGCCGGAGCGCGCCTGGCCCACGATGAACACGGGTGCGTCCACGACCTGCTCGTCGATCTCCGGGTGGCGCCGATAGGCGTCCTCGATCGCGAGGCGCTCCTCGAGCCAGATCAGCAGGTCGCTGCGCGTCATCAGGCGGCCGAACAGGTTGAGGTCCGCTTCCTCGTTGAGGGCCTTGACCAGGATCTCGAATCCTTCGCGCCAGGGATCCTGGCCGAAGTCCGAGAGCCCGGTGTTCGCCATCGCCCGCGCGATGAGTTCGGCCGGCTCGAGCGGCACCAGGCTCGCGATGTCCATGCCGCGGCCTTCTTCGTTGACCCGTGCCACCCACTCGGGCCGCGGCGGTGGCTTCCAGTCTCCAGGCGACGTCATGGGCCTGCCCCTCAGAGGTTGCCGAAGCGGTTGATGACACCGCGGCGCCGCGCGGCCAGTTGCTCGCGGCGGCCAGCGGCGTCGATGCGTTTCACGCTGGCTGGCAGGTGATCGAACAGGCGTGCCGCCTTGACCTGCATCGCCTGCGGCGCAGGCGCGCTGTCGGCCAGCATCCAGCGGTAGCACACATAGCCCTCCGCAAACCCGCTGGTATCGAGCCAGTTCGGCAGGCCCGGGTCTTCGCCGGCGATCACGACGATGAGTTCACCGTCGTCTTCCAGTCGTGCGTAATGACAGTTGGTGTTGGACATGCGGTAACGATAGTCCATGCTGGTCCACCAGAAATTGCCGAATTCCACGGCCCAGTACTGGCAGCGCGGCGGGCGCACGCGCACGATCAACGCCTCGTCGGGCGCCAGTGACCAGTAGGCGATCATCGGCTCGCCGCCCGGCGTGGCGTCGATGGCGCGGTCGGCGAGCTGCTTGTACGAACGGAAGGTGTTGGGAATCGCCTTCCACATGTTGATCATGTACACCCAGAACTCGATCGACTCATTGACCCATCGGGCCGAGGCGAGCAACTGGCGCGCCAGGGTTTCCGGTGTGGCCGGCGTCGGCGGGGAGTCATCGCCGGTGAGGCGATCGATGCGCGCCTTCATCGGGCGCTCGTTCTCCCAGTCCGCGAAGAACTGCCGGAATGTGACGCGGAACGTGTCGGGTGTCGTGCGCAGCCAGTTGCCGGGATGCGGCTGCGGGCTGCAGACGAGCTCGAAGCGGCCGTCGGGATCGACTTCGAGGTCAGATGCGAACAGGGTCTGCGCGACCTTGCCACCCCAGGGCGTCTGGCCCTTCTCCACCGACGTGACGGCGAAGTAGTGCGCGCTGCCACGGTCGCCGCTGATGCGGTAGGTGTCAGTGCCGTTGATCGTCGCGCCGACGTAGACGGCGTCGGTATTGTCCCCGCCCTGCTTGCGCACCGGGTCGAAGTAGTGGATCAGCTCGGGATGGCGCGGGTCGGCGTAGTCGTGCTGGAAGTTGAGCGCCAGCGAGATGTTGCGCGCCAGCACCTCGTAGCCCGCGGTGCGGTCCTGGACGTGCGGCGGGACGCTGGGTCCGAAGGGGATGTCGACCGCGCGCTTGAGCTCCTCGCAGAAGTCGATCCAGGCCTGCCGCAGCAACTGCTCTTCGCTGTTCATGGCCGTGCCGGTCGTCGCGCGCCAGACTGTGTCAACTCGCGAACGATGTCCGCCCAGTGCCCAGGGTCCGGGCAGCGGTTGTGGGTGATGCTCACGCTGTCGGCGATGCCGTCGAGGCGCGCGCGGAGCTTGCCGGCGATCTCGCGTCGCTCGCCGACGACGGCGATCTGCTCGAGGATCTCGTCGCTGATCAGGTTCGTCATGTCGTCCCAGCGACCCTCCTTGGACAACCGATTGAGCTCGCCGTGCACGCCTTCCCAGCCATGGCAGGCCAGCGTAGGCAGGTAGGCGGGCGTGGAGCCGTAGAACGCCAGTTGCTTGCGCGCGGCGAGACGGGATGCGGCCAGGGCCTCCTCGGTGTCGGCGGTGACGACCAGCGTCGAGCACATCACCTCGAGATCGCTGCGCTTGCGGCCCGACTTCGCCAGTCCCTGCTCCAGCGCAGGCAACGTGTTCTCGAGCAGCGAGCGGCGCGTGTTGAACGGATGGGCGATGAAGCCGTCGGCCGCCTCGCCGGCCACGGCCGTCATCAGCGGACCGAAGCCGCCGGTGAAGATCGGCGGCGGTCCGTAGGGATTCGGCCCCGGATTGAAGGCCGGGATCATGAGCGTGTGACGGTAGAACTGCCCTTCGAACTTGAGCGGGGCCTTGCCTTCCCAGCAGGCCCAGATCGCCTTGATGGCCTGCACGATCTCCGTCATGCGGGCCGCCGGGTGAGACCACACGCTGCTGAAGCGCTTCTCGATGTGCGGGCGAACCTGCGAACCCAGGCCCAGTACGAACCGGCCCCCGGTGATCGACTGCAGGTCGTAGCCGAGGTTGGCGAGGTTCATCGGATTGCGCGCGAAGGCGATGGCAATGCCGGTCCCGAGCCGGAGCTTCGTCGTGTGCTCGGCGGCGACCGCAAGCGCGAGGAACGGATCGTGCTTGGCTTCGAACGAGAACCCGCCGTCGTAGCCGATGTCCTCGAGTTCCTTGTAGATCGTGCGCGCCTTGCGCGGATCTTCCAGCGGTGCCGTCGTGTAGACCTTCATGAGCGACTCCTGACTGCGCAGTTGCCCCGAAGCCGTCCGCCTCGCGGGCCTAATACCGGTGTAAACGCCCCTCCATCAGGCTCGATCCGGGGCGCACGGGTAGTCCGTGTAGCCCGCCGGACCGGGCGTATACAGCGCCTTGTGATTGAACCCTGCGAGCGGCAGGCCGTCGCGCAGGCGGCTCACGAGGTCCGGGTTGCCGATGAAATGCCTGGCGAAGGACACTGCGGCGCCGTGGCCATCTGCAACCGCCTGCGACGCAGACGCGCCGTCGAAGCTGTCGTTCAGGATCAGCGGCCCCTTGAAATGGGCTCGTGCGAAGCCGAAGGCGTCGAAGTCCTTGCGCGGCGAGCGAACCACTTCGAGGAATGCGAGCTCCAGGCCTGCGATACGCGCAAGCAGCGCCTCGTAGGTCACGGCCGGTTCCGGATCGTCGACGTCGTTGAACGGATTGCCCGGGCAGATGCGCAGCCCGACGCGGCCACGGCCGGCCACTCCGACCATGGCCTCCGTCACCTCGACCACGAAACGCACGCGGTTCGGCGCGGAACCGCCATACGCATCGGTACGCAGGTTGCTGTTGGTCGCCATGAACTGCATCGGCAGGTAGCCGCTCGTGCAATGCAGTTCGACCCCGTCGAAGCCGGCCGCCAGGGCATTGCGGGTCGCGGTGGCGTACTCCTCGATGACGCCGCGGATCTCCGCCAGCCCGAGCGCCCGCGGCATGTCGTGCTCCTGCATGCCCGCTGAGTCCGTATAGATCTTCCCGGCCGCGCGCACGGCGGAAGGTGCCACGGTCTCCGCATCGTCCGCCTTGTTGAAGCGCGACGCCGCGCGTCCACAGTGCATGAGCTGCGCGACGATGCGTCCCCCCGCTCCATGCACCGCGTCCGTGACTCGGCGCCAGCCCGCGACCTGCTCCGGGGAGTAGAGGCCGGGTGTGCGGCAATAGCCGATCCCGTGGCGTGACGGCGCGGTGCCCTCGGTGAGGATGAGGCCGGCGCTGGCACGCTGCCTGTAGTACTCGACCATGAGGTCGCCCGGCACGGCGCCTGCGTCGGCACGGGACCGGGTCATCGGCGCCATGATCACGCGATTGGGCAGCGCGATCTCGCCCAGTTGCAGTGGATCGAACAAACCGGCCATGTCAGCGCACCCGCATCTTCGGCGCCGGTGCGCCGCGCCGCATGGTCTCGAGGAAGCGTTCGAGC
Source organism: Steroidobacteraceae bacterium (assembly GCA_018059685.1). Lineage (GTDB taxonomy): Bacteria > Pseudomonadota > Gammaproteobacteria > Steroidobacterales > Steroidobacteraceae > RPQJ01. The sequence continues at coordinate 7,300 of JAGOXN010000110.1, forward strand.
GGCGCCGGCGCCGCCACCTCCGGCAGCCTGTCCTTCTCCGGGCGCGCGGCCCAGAACTCCTTCCACGACGGGAACAGGTCGTGGAATGCGCCATCGTAAGGCTCGCGTCCCGGCCAGCGCATCTTCATGTCGCCAATCGGTGGCTTGTTGAGGTCCGTGGCGTACCAGTAGCAGGGCAGCCGGCGCCGGAAATACCAGCGTCCATCGATCCGCTCGTAATCGTCCCAGTACAGCATCTGCATGATGACCCACTCGCCGCCGCACTCGTGCTCGTTCTTCGAGTACAGGACGCCGAGCGCATGGTCGGCATCGTTGAACTCGACGATGTGCTGACCCAGATGGTGCGAGGTCCCGGTGAACTGGTTACGCAGCGTGTCGTCCACCCAGGCCTTGAGGTGTGCCCGCCCGGTCTTGTCGCGGCTCACTCGGATGTCCGGGGCGAACAGGTTCACGTGCGCATCGAGGTCGCGCATGTCGAGCGACAGGGAGTACTTGCCGACGAGCTGCCGGATCTCTTCGATTGATTCGAGGCGGTCGAGGCGCGCGAGAATCTGCCTGTCGTCCATGGCGGTCAGTCGAACGCCGCGGACGTCACGAGCGTGGACGCCTGGCCGCCGTCCACGGACAGCGTGGCCCCATTCACGTAGGACGCCTCGTCCGAGGCCAGGAAGAGTATCGCATTGGCCACTTCCTCCGGCCGGCCCACGCGGCGCATCGGGATCAGCTTCTCGGTGTTGCGGCGGGCTTTCTCGTTCTTCAGCATCTCGACCATCGGCGGCGTCTCCACCGTACCCGGGATCACGACGTTGCAGCGGATGTTGCGTCCGCCGCCTTCCGCGGCGACCGCCCGCGAGAAGTTGATGATCGCTGCCTTGGCTGCGCTGTAGCCCGCCATGTAAGCCGCGCCGTAGAGGCCGCAGATCGACGAGACGTTGACGATCGAGCCGCCATCCTTCTGCTTCTTCATGAGGTTCAGCGCGGTCCGCGTGCCCCAGAACGTACCGTCCACGGTCGTCGAGAAGTTCGAATGCCAGTCCTCTGTCGAGGTGCGGTCGACCGTGCCGACGGAATAGAGCATGGCATTGTTGACCAGGACGTCGAGGCGGCCGTGGCGCTGTGCGGCGCCGTTGATTGCGGCGACGTACTGCTCTTCGTT
>JAGOXN010000438.1 GCA_018059685.1 Steroidobacteraceae bacterium
GCTCTTCAGGGAGATCGGCGCGGCGCGGGTGACGACGATGGACTTCGACACCCGTCGCGACTGCCGCGAGCCCGGACGACTCGCGCGCATCGAGGCGGCGAGCGGCATCTTCTTCACCGGTGGCAACCAGTTGCGACTCACGACGCTGCTTGGCGGGACGCCGGTCGCGAAGCTGATCCGCGTGCGCAATGCGCACGGCGTCACCGTCGGCGGCACCAGCGCGGGCGCGAGCATCCTGAGCGAGCACATGATCGCCTTCGGTGACGAGGGATCATCGGTGATCTCGGGCAGCGTACGTCTCGCGCCGGGCCTCGGTCTCACCAACCGCTTCATCATCGACCAGCACTTCCGCCAGCGCGACCGCCTCGGCCGGCTGCTCACCGCGCTCGCCTACAATCCCTTCGCCATCGGCATCGGCCTCGACGAGGACACGGCCGCATTCATCGGCCCCGACGAGACGGTCGAGGTCGAGGGCAGCGGTGGCGTGACGGTCGTCGACGCCGCGGACGTCAGTTACTCCTCGATGGACGTCGTGAGCGAGGGGCAGCCCGTGTGCATGCTCGGGTTGCGCCTGCACGTGCTGGTCGCCGGCGCCACCTTCAACCTGCACACGCGGGTCGCGTCGTCCGGCGCGCTGGCCCAGTCGAAGGAATAGCTCGCACGCAGTGCGTGCCGAGCGGCCTGTGGCCGGGGCACCGACGAAGGTGCGTCCGGGCCTGCGGCCGTCGAATCCTCCAATCTGTGACGCGCCGCACGGGAATCCCGGGCATGTGCGCGGTTCGGGGTCTTGTGCCGAGGACGCGAGCGCCGGAAGCTGGGAACGCGGCCCGACGGCAGGGGCACGCGCGGAGTATGGGGTCACACCGATGCTCAAAGCAGACCCGGCCACGTTGCGCAAGGCGCTCGAACAACTCGAGCAGGCCACCGACGACTACACCGAGTGGCACGAGAAACTGCTGCTCGCGGTCTTCTGCGGGTCGCCGCGTAATCCCGACGATCTCCGCGCGGACGCGCACCTGCATTGCCGGTTTGGCCGCTGGTACTACGACGAGGCCCCCGATGAACTCCGGGAGCATCCGGTGTTCGCCGCGATCGGGACGGAGCACGAGCGCCTGCACTGGATCGCGGCGCGGATGCTGCGTGATGTTGCCGCCGCGGCGCCGATCGCGCGCGCCGACTTCGAGGATCTCGTCGCGACCAGTGCGCGGCTGCGCCTCGAACTCGAGACCATGCGGCACGAGATCGAGCGTGCCCTGCGCAACCGCGACGCGCTCACCGGTGCCTATGGCCGTCTCGAGATGCTGCAGGAACTGCGCGAGTGGCGCGCGCTCGCGAAGCAGGGCGTCCGCTCCTGCTGCATCGCGTTCATGGACGTCGACCGTCTCAAGGCGATCAACGACAACTACGGTCATCCAGTAGGCGACGGCATTCTCACCGGCGCGGTGCGCTACCTCAACGAGCACCTGAGACCCTGCGACAAGGTCTTCCGCTACGGGGGCGACGAGTTCCTGATCTCCCTGCCCGGAGCTGACCTGGCGACCGGACGGACCGTGGTCACGCGCGTGCGCGAAGGCCTGTCGAGCCGCCTGCTGATCGTCGGCCCGGGGGGCATCGTGGTACGTGCGACGGCATCGTTCGGGCTCGCACTGCTCGATCCCGAGGTGAGCGTGCTCGAATCCATCGACCGGGCGGACCAGGCCCTGCTGCTTGCAAAGGCGGCCGGGCGCAACCGGGTGATCAGCTGGGATCCCTCGGTCACGACGGGGGCAAGGCTCACGCGCCTGAAGACGGACGACGCCCCTCAATAGACCGTCACGACCGCAGGGGCGGGGTGGGTCGAGCGACCCGGCCCCGCGTGTGCCATCATCGCCGTCAACGAGTCGCCAGAGGGGAGCGGCACGCACCGATGCGTATCCTCGACAGATCGGTCTACGTCGGGCCGTCGCTCTACGCGCATTTCCCGGTCATCAAGCTCGATATCGAGCTCGGTGAACTCGAGGCGTGGCCCACGGGCCGGCTAGGCGGCGAGTTCGTCGATGCCCTCGCCGAGGCACTGCCTGGCCTCGCGGAGCACGGGTGCTCCTACCGCGAACCGGGTGGTTTCCTGCGGCGCATGCGCGAGGACGAGGGCACCTGGCTCGGTCACGTGCTCGAGCACGTCGCGATCGAGCTGCAGAACGTGGCGGGCGAGAGCGTCACCTTCGGCAAGACGCGCAGCGCCGGCGCTCCCGGCCTGTACATGGTCGTCTACGAGTACGCCCAGCGCGACGAGGGGATCGCCGCGGGCGAGCTCGGACTGCGGCTCCTGTGCTCGCTGCTTCCCACGGCGCTGCGTCCCGCGGACAGCGTGCCCGAGGGCTGGAGCTGGCCCGAAGCGCGCGACGAGTTCATCCGCTTCGCGCAGCGCAGGGCGCTCGGGCCCTCCACCGCGTCGCTGGTCCGCGCAGCCGAGGCGCGGGGCATTCCCTGGCTCAGGCTCAACGACCAGTCGCTCGTGCAGCTCGGCCACGGACGCTACCAGCAGCGCATACAGGCGACGGTGACGGGGCGC
>JAGOXN010000439.1 GCA_018059685.1 Steroidobacteraceae bacterium
TGGCGCGCGGATCTCCTGCGGCTCGAACAGCACGCGGCCGGCGAGCTCACGCAGCAGGCCCGCCACTCCGGATCGGCTCAGCGGGCCCGTCGCCTCGTCGAGCGCGGCGAACTCGGACACCAGCTGCTGCCAGCGTTGCACCACCTGGTGCTCGGTGCTGTCGAGTGGCGTTCCACCCCAACCAAGGGCATCGAGAAATGCGAGGACACCCGTCACGCTGGCGCTCGGGGCGGCCGTTCGCGGCCACTGCGCCATGATCCCGATCGCCGCGAGTACGCTCCGGCCGAACACCGGTGCGCCGCCCTCGATGGCAAGTTGTGCAACGCCGCTCGGGTCGATGCCGGTCGCATTTCCCTGCCGCCGCAGGCCGGCGTCGAGTCGTGCCCGGGCAGGTGTCTCCAGCGCCGCACCGGCCACGAATGGATTGCGCAACAGGCCGCTCAGCGCCGCCGCATCGGGTGTCCCCGTGAAGGCATCGAGCAGGTCGAGCGCCGCCGCCACGATCGGTTGCTCCGCCAGCGGTCGGGCGGCGGCGAGTTCGAATCGATGTGCCTGCGGAGCCGGTCCGCCGGTGAGGCCGGTCGCCGGCTCGATCACCCGCTCGACGAGGCGCCGCACCTCGTCGCGGCGATGCGCCAGCCCGGGCACCACGATCGCGATGCGCGACGCCGCGCCGGAATCGAGCCTGCCGGCGGCCCAGCGCGCGGCAGCGTCGATTTCCGCCGCACGGTCGCGGCAGGCGGTCCGGACGGCCCGCGCCCTGCCCGGGCGCGCCTCGCTCCGTCGCACCTCGAGACCGCTTGCGCTCCAGCGCTCGAGCAGCGTCGACTGTACCGGGGTGTATCGATCGAACCCGACGAGTTCGAGCCCCGGTCCCGCGCCGAGCGGACTCACGGACTGCTGAGCGAGCGAGACATCGCACGCGTCGTGAGCCGCGAGCCAGCGTGCATAGCGATCGCACCAGCGCAGGAACGCATCCGCTTCCGGCGACTCCGCGCCACGCAGTTCGGCGTGCGGAATCAGGTAGTCGTGCATGCGCCGCCAGGAGCGCCATGCCGCGCGCGCGGCGCCCGACGGCAATACCAGGGGCGGGAGGTCGCCATCGTCGTGAACGATCCGTTCCCAGACGATCTGCGCAGCACCAGCCGGCAGCCAGCGACCCCCTGCGCGCCCCGCCTGCCGGTCCGACGCAAACATCCGTTCGATCAGTTCGTCCCAGGTCACGACGTCGAGCGTTCGCCAGACCGTCAGTCCGCGGGCGGCACAGTCGGCGTCGTGGCGCAGGCGCAGAGCGTGAGCCAGTCGCCGGGTCGGGACGACCCGCGTGAACTCGGCTGGCAGCTCACGCAGTCGCATTGTTATATTTTATATATCAATATGTTATACGATGTATGTAAAGTCGATTCATCGACCTGCCTTGGTCTCGACCACGCGCAAGGCCGGATTTGGGCGGGTCGCGGGCTGGTCGCCCGTTGCGTAATCGTCGAGCAGTTCTTCCATGCGCCCGAACACGTCCGCCAGCACCTGTGGCTCGGGCAGGTTCGTGATGCGGAAGTGGTTCCGGTACGGCACATTGAAACTCGAGCCCGGCGCCACGAGCACGTGCTTGTGTTCGAGCAGGTCGAGGGCAAAGCGCTGGTCGTCGAAGTCCGCAAGCTTCTCCGCCTGCACGCCGACGAAAGCGTAGAGAGCGCCCATGGGTGGGGTCAGGTACAGGTAGCGGCTGCGCCCGATGGCCTCGACGATCGCCCGTCGGGACTCGTACAGGCGTCCGCCCGGGCACACCAGTTCCCTGATGCTCTGGAAACCACCGAGCGCGGTCTGCACGGCCCATTGCCCCGGCACGTTGCTGCACAGTCGCAGGGATGAGAGCAGTTCGAGCGCCGTCAGGTACTCGCGTGAGTGTTCCACGTCGCCGGAGAACACGGCCCAGCCGACACGATAGCCGCAGGCGCGATAGACCTTCGACAGCCCGCTCAGCGTGCCGCACAGGGTGTGTTGCACCAGCGTCGCCATGGGCACGAACTCGGCGCGGTCGTAGGTCACCTGGTCGTAGATCTCGTCGGCCAGCACCACGAGATGGTGCCTCTCGGCGATGGCGGCGATCTGCTCCAGCACGGCACGCGGATAGACGGCGCCCGTGGGGTTGTTCGGGTTGATGACCACGATGGCACGCGTGCGCTTCGTGACGAGCGACTCGATCTCCCCGGGGTCCGGGATGAAACCGCGCTCGGGCCGACACGGGTAGTGGACGGCGCGGCCCCGGTTCAGGTTGACCGCGGCGGTCCACAACGGATAGTCGGGGCTCGGCACCAGTACCTCTTCGTCCGCAGCCAGCAGGGCCCGCAGCGCGAGGTCGATCAGTTCACTGACACCGTTGCCGATGAACACCTCTTCGGCTGTCACGCCGCGCACGCCCCGTTCCTGCTGCTGCATCACCACGGCCTCGCGGGCCGGGAAGATGCCCTTCTGGTGGCAATAGCCCTCCGCCGAGCGCAGGTTCTCGATCATGGCGAGACGCATGGTCTCGGGCGTGCGGAAACCGAAT
>JAGOXN010000111.1 GCA_018059685.1 Steroidobacteraceae bacterium
CGGGCCTCGACATGGCGACGCTCGCCGAACTGCGTGCCCTGCCGGAGGTGCGCAAGGCGCTCGACCTGCTGCGGCCGGGCGACGTCATCACGATGACGCACGAAGCCGGCCAGTTGCTGACGCTCGAGCGCCGGATCAGCCAGACGCAGACGCTCTCGGTCGCGCGCGCGGGCGATGCCTACGTCGTCGACCACCTCGAGAATCCGCTCGAGTTCGAGGTGACCGGCCGCCGCGCCCGCATCGACACCTCGCTGTTCGAGGCTGGCCAGGATGCGGGACTGTCGGGCGAGACGATCATGACGCTCGCCAACGAGATCTTCGGCTGGGACATCGACTTCGCGCTCGATATCCGCCACGGCGACGAATTCAGCGTCCTCTACCAGCAGCGCTACCAGGACGGGTCGTACGTCGGCGACGGCCGCGTGCTCGCGGCCGAATTCGTCAACCGCGGCCGCACCCACCGCGCGGTGTGGTTCGAATCGGCCGACGGCGCAGTCCGCGGCTACTACACGCCGGAAGGCCGGGGCATGCGCAAGGCATTCCTGCGCGCGCCGCTCGATTTCACCCGCATCAGCTCGCGGTTCAACCCGCGCCGCGTGCACCCGGTGAGCGGCCGCGTACGCCCGCACCGCGGCATCGACTACGCCGCGCCCACCGGCACGCCGATCTGGGCGGCGGGCGACGGCCGGATCGAGTTCGCAGGTCGCAAGGGCGGCTACGGCAATGCCGTGATCGTCAACCATGGCCGCGGCGTCACGACCCTGTATGGCCACATGTCCCGCTTCGCGAAGTCCTCGCGCAGCGGCCGCCCGGTCCGACAGGGCCAGATCATCGGCTACGTGGGCTCGACCGGTGCCTCGACCGGCCCGCACCTGCACTACGAGTATCGCGTAAAGGGCGTTCACAAGAACCCGGCGTCGATCCCGCTGCCGAGCACGGAAATCCCGGCCGCCTACCAGGCGGAGTTCCGCTCGCAGGCCGAGGTGTCACTTGCCCAGCTGCAGCTGACCAGCGGTGCCCCGACGCAGACGTTCGCGAGCCGCTGACCCCGCCCCGCGCGATGCGCTGGAGACCGGGGATCGGGCCTCGCCCGGTCACCCGCCTGCGGCCGCGCCGTGGCAGTCGCGCGGTCTCGCCCAAAGCCTCGCAGCGGGCAACCTGGCTCTCAGGGCCCCCGGGCTCTACATCAACCGCGAGCTTTCGTTCCTCGAGTTCAATCGGCGCGTGCTCGCGCAGGCCGAGGACGAATCGGTACCCCTGCTCGAGCGCGTCAGGTTCCTGGCCATTTCCTGCGGCAATCTCGACGAGTTCTTCGAGATCCGCGTAGCGGGACTGAAGCAGCGCAAGGACCTGGGTTCGCGCGGCAGCGGGCCGGACGGCATGGACGTCGACGACCAGCTCGCCGCGATCCGCGCAGAATCACTGCGCCTCGTTGCCCGGCAGTACCGGCTGCTGAACGACGGCCTGGTGCCTGCGCTGCGCGGCCAGGGCATACGCGTGCTCAGGGCCAGCGAATGGTCGACGGAACAGCGGGAGTGGCTCGCCGACTACTTCACGCATGAGATCGAGCCGGTCCTGACGCCGCTCGGCCTCGACCCCGCCCGGCCCTTCCCCCGCATCCAGAACAAGAGCCAGAACTTCGTGGTCGAGCTCTCGGGCAGCGACGCCTTCGGGCGCAGCGCCTCGCTCGCCATCGTGCAGCTGCCGCGCTCGCTGCCGCGCATCATCCGCCTCCCCTCCAGTCCGGCCGGCTCGGTCGATCTCGCCTACCTGTCGCAGGTCGCCTGGAGCTTCGTCGGCCAGCTCTTTACAGGCATGAAAGTGGAGGGCTGCCACCAGTTCCGGGTGACGCGCAATGCCGAATTGTGGGTGGACGACGAGGAAACCGAGGATCTGCTGCGCGCCGTCGAGGGCGAGCTCGCTTCGCGCCGCTACGGCGACGCGGTGCGGCTCGAGACCATGCGTGACTGCCCGCCCAGGCTGCGCGATTTCCTTCTCGAGCGCTTCGCACTCGGCGCGGACGACCACTACGCCGTGGACGGGCCGGTGAATCTCAACCGGCTGATGGCGGTGCACGAACTCGTGGACCGCAAGGATCTCAAGTACCCGCCATTGGTACCCGCCGTGCCGAAGCGGCTGCTCGGACATCAGGACCTCTTTGAGACGATCCGCGAGAAGGACGTCCTGCTGCACCATCCCTTCCACAGCTTCGCGCCGGTGATCGACTTCCTGCGCCAGGCGGCGTCCGACCCGCAGGTGCTCGCGATCAAGCAGACGCTGTACCGGACCGGACCGGACTCGCCCGTCGTCGATGCGCTCGTCGATGCCGCCCGCGCGGGCAAGGAAGTCACGGTCGTCATCGAGCTCATGGCGCGCTTCGAGGAGGCCGCCAACATCGCGCTCGCCAACCGGCTGCAGGAGGCCGGCGCGCACGTCATGTACGGAGTGGTGGGCTACAAGACCCACGCCAAGCTGATCATGGTCGTGCGGCGCGAAGCGGGGCGCCTGCACCGGTATTGCCATCTCGGCACCGGCAATTACCATCCGCAGACGACCCGCCTGTATACCGACTACGGGCTCTTCACCGCCGACGAGGCGATTGGCGAGGACCTGCACGAACTGTTCCTGCAGCTGACGAGCCCGACCCGGGTCGCACAGATGCAGAAGATCCTGCAGTCACCTTTCACTCTGCACGAGGCGATGCTCGAGCGCACGCGGCGCGAGATCGCGCACGCACAGGCGGGACGGCCGGCGCGCATCATCGCGAAGGTAAACTCGCTGATCGAACCGCAGATCGTGCAGGCGCTCTACGAGGCGTCAGCGGCCGGCGTCCGCATCGACCTCATCGTACGCGGCATCTGCGCGCTGCGCCCCGGCGTGCCCGGGGTGTCCGAGAACATCACGGTGCGCTCGATCATCGGCCGCTTCCTCGAGCATTCGCGGGTCTATTTCTTCGAGAACGGGGGCGACCCGGAAATCTTCTGCGCGAGCGCCGACTGGATGGAACGCAACTTCTTCCGGCGCATCGAGGTCTGCTTCCCGGTGTGCCGCAGGCGGCACCGCGCGCAGGTGCTCGAGGATCTCGAGCTCTACCTCGCCGACAACTGCGAGGCCTGGGTGCTGCGTGCGGACGGAACCTACGAACGGCGCCAGCCGGGCGACCAGCCGCCGGTCGCCGCCCAGGCGGTCCTGCTCCAGTCACTGGCCGACTGACGGTTGGCACTCCTGCGCCTCGCGGCACCGGGCGCCGAGCACGGGCCACAGCTCGCGCGCCTGTTCCGCCAGTAATGTGCTGCGTGGGCCGACCCCGCGGCCGCCCTCAGCTTGCGCGCAGCCGGAATCCCGCCGCGCGCAGGTACTCGATTTCCTGCTCGAGATCGGCGGCCGTGAGCGGATGCTCGGCCAGCCAGCCGCGCGGAAATGCGACCTCGAGCGAGCGACCCCGGGCTTCGAGCTCGATCGCCGGCAGCGAGCGCGGCCCCCGGCCCCGATGCAGCAGCACGGCCAGCCGCAGCAGCACGATGAGGAACTCGGCCTTCAGGTGCCAGGGCGGAACGAGGTCCTCGATGGACCCGAGATCGAGCTTGCGCCGGTGCCCGCCCACGACGGCGGCGAGCAGTTGCTGTTCCTCGCGCGGAAAGCCCGGCAGGTCGGCATGCTGCAGCAGGTAGGCACCGTGGTGATGGTAGTGGGAGTGGGCAATGTCGAGCCCGACCTCGTGCAGGCGAGCCGCCCAGCGCAGCGCCGGCTCGGCCAGGGGCTCGACGAGCGCCCAGTCCTGGCGCACCTGCCGCAGGAACGCGAGAGCGGTCTCCTCCACGCGGTCCGCTTGCGCCACGTCGACGTGGAAGCGGGCTTCCATGGCCCGCACGCTGCGCACGCGCGCATCCTCGTCGGTCAGGCGGCCGAGCAGGTCGTAGAGCAGCCCCTCGCGCAGCGCCCCGTCCGCGACTCGCAGGGATTCGATGCCGAGCATGTCGAAGACCTCAACGAGGATGGCCAGCCCGCCCGGGATGATCTCGAGACGCTCGGGTGCGAGCCCGGGCAGCCTGAGCCGGGCGACGTCCCCGGCCCGCAGGCACTCCTCGAGCAACCACTTGACGCCGTCGCGGGTGATGTTGCCGCTCGACGCGCCGCGCGACTTGAGCACGTCGCTCACCGCGCGCATCGTTCCCGACGCCCCGAAGGCGGCATCCCACTCCGAGCGCCGGAACCGCGCCTTCACGGGTTCGAGTTCGAGCTGCGCCGCCGTCCGCGCGCGCTTCATGCGCTTCTCCGTGATGGTGCCGTCCGGGAAGTACTCGGCGCTCGCGCTGACGCAGCCGATGTACAGGCTGTCGAGCCGCTTGGCGGCGAGTCCCTCGCCAATGATGAGTTCGGTGCTGCCGCCGCCGATGTCCACGACCAGCCGGTGCCCGCCCTCGCTCGGCGTCGTGTGCGCCACGCCCAGGTAGATGAGGCGCGCCTCCTCGACGCCGGAGATGATCTCGATCGGGTGCCCGAGGGCCTCGCGCGCCCGGTCCAGGAATGCACCCTTGCGCTTCGCCTTGCGCAGGGTGTTGGTGCCGACGACGCGCACCTGCTTCGCCTGCATGTCCTCGAGCCGCTGGCCGAACCGCTCGAGGCACGGCAGGGCCCGGCTGGTCGCCTCGCGGTTCAGCCGGCCGTGCGCGTCGAGGCCGGCGGCCAGACGCACCATTTCGCGCAGGCGATCGACGATGACCAGCTGGCCGTGCGAATACCGTGCGACGACCATGTGGAAGCTGTTGGACCCGAGGTCCACAGCTGCAAGGATGTCGGAGTCTTGGGGGTCGGGACGAGCCAACCCGGCTTCAGGCGGAGAAGGATGAACCGCAGCCGCAGGTCGTGTTGGCGTTCGGATTGCGGATGACGAACTGGGCTCCCTCGAGGTCTTCCCGGTAGTCGATCTCCGCGCCGGCGAGGTACTGGAAGCTCATGGGGTCGATGAGGAGCTTGACCCCCGACTTCTCGACGCAGGTATCACCGTCTTCTTCGTTTTCGTCGAAGGTGAAGCCGTACTGGAAACCCGAGCAGCCGCCGCCGGAGACGAACACCCGCAGCTTCAGGTTGGGATTGCCTTCCTCGCGGATCAGCTCGCTCACCTTGACGGCCGCCGACTCCGTGAACACGAGCAGGGGCTGCTCGGCGGCGTCGATCGTCTCGGGGGTGCTGCTCATCGCTCGGGGCTCCTCAGGAACGCATCGTCCTGGCGAGAATTCTACCATCCGCGGGGGTCGGTCACAGGGTGACCTGCACCCCGGTCTTCCAGGGGAAATTCTGCTGAATCGGCGTGCGCAGCTTGGCCGAGCGCACCACGATCTCGGCCTCGAAGGGCTCGAAGCCCGCGGGAAGCGTGACGGCCTGCTCGACGGTCTGGAAATACCGGAACGAGAACGGCAGCTTGGCGCGCGGCCGGCCCAGCAGCTCGCCGACGGAATGCTTCGCGGGCCGGTCGCCCTCCGTGCCGTGGACGATCAGGTCGGCCAGCCCCGCCGCGAGGCTGTCGTGGCGCATGGCCTGGATCAGCGTCAGCTTGAGCACGTACTCGCGCGGCTCAGTCCCCGGCACGACCTCGAAGCGCTGGATGCGCAGGCCCTGCACGCCGTCAGCCGGCGAAACGATGCTGCGGTAGAAGGCCAGGTCGTCTCCCTGGCGTGACAGCTTCGCCTGCAGGTCCCCGAGCGTACGCTCCACCTGTCCGTAGGCGTCCCGGTCGAGGCGACGGGCCATCTCGAGCTCGGCCACCTTGCCGTGCAGCCGGGCGTTCTCGGCCTCGAGGCGCACGACCTTGGCGGTAAGTTCACGGCGTTCGCGCGCGATTTCCGGCGCATTCACGCCGGCCGAGCGCTGGCCCTGCCCGTATGCGAACCACGCGCCGAGACCGGCGACGATCAGCGGCGCCGCGAAAGCGAGGCCCTGCACGCCCGAGAGCCGCCCGAGCAGCCGGGATCGCGGCGCTGACTGCACGGCTACTCCGCGTCCTCGTCCCGCGGTGCGGGCCGGGCCGCCGGACCGGTGCCCGGCCGGCTGCGTCCCTGGGGCCGCAGTACGTCCTCCGACCACCAATCGGGCAGCGGCGGCGGCCCGCCCGGAAATGCCGTGCGACCGAGCTCGGTGAGCGCCTGGGCATAGACCACGCGCTTGAAGAAGATGACCTCGCGCACCGGCGCCCAGTAGTCGACCCAGCGCCAGTCGTCGAATTCAGGCTGGCCGGTCAGGTCGAATCTCAGGTGCTGCTCGTCGCCGAGCAGGCGCAACAGGAACCAGCGCTGCTTCTGGCCGATGCAGAGCGGGCGCGAGCGACGCCGGACGTACTGGCGCGGCAACCGGTAGCGGAGCCAGTCGCGTGTGCTGGCGAGCACCTCGACATCGTCCCGCTCGAGGCCGATCTCCTCGCGCAGCTCACGGAACACCGCCTCGTCCGGCGACTCGTTGCGCTTCACCCCACCCTGCGGGAACTGCCAGCCTCGGCCGTCGCTGCGGCTGCCGAGGAATACCTCGCCACCGTCCCGGATCAGGACGATCCCGACGTTGGCACGAAATCCCTCGGTGTCGATGAAGTCGCTCATTGCCGCGTAAGCTCACGTCCTGACTGATTTTTTCACATCGGGACGGGGTCGTCCAAAGGGTTTGCCCGGGTGGGCGCCTTGTGGCCGCGGGAACACCCGCCTTAGGCTTGGACAAATCCCGAGCGCCAAATGCACCGCCGCCTGCCCCTTCCTGCAGCACTGCTGCTGCTCATCGTCGCCGTCGCCGCGCTGCTTGCGGCGTCGCTCGCGTCCGGCAGCCTCCCCCTGACGCTGTCCGAAGTCGTCGCAGCCCTCGCCCCGGGGAATGAGTCGATCGCGCGGGACGTCCTGCTCGAACTTCGCCTGCCACGGGCGCTCACGGCCCTCGCGGTCGGGGGCCTGCTGGCAATCTCGGGAGCCATGCTGCAGGTCCTGCTGCGCAACCCGCTGGCCGATCCCTACGTGCTCGGCATCTCCGGCGGCGCCTCGGTCGCAGCCCTGCTCGCAATCATGGCCGGACTGCCGGCCGCGGGCGTCGATGGCGCTGCGGCGGCGGGTGCTTTCGGCACCTGCCTGCTGGTGTTCGCCCTGGCACAGGGCACGGGTGGCTGGACGCCCACCCGCCTGCTGCTCACGGGAATCGTGGTCGCGGCGGGCGCCGGCTCCGTCGTGAGCCTGCTGCTCGCCCTGAGCGACGACACGCGACTCCGGGGCATGGTCTTCTGGCTGCTCGGCGACCTGTCGCGAGCCGGCCGCTGGCCGTGGCTGCTGTTCGTGCTGATCCTCGCGACGGCGGCGAGCGTGGCGCTCGGCCGCCACCTCAACGTACTCGCGCGCGGCACGACCCAGGCGGCCAGCGTCGGCCTGCCGGTGCGGCGCTTCCAGGTCCTGCTCTTCGTGCTCAGCTCCGTGCTGACCGGATTGGCGGTCAGCACAGCCGGCGCCATTGGCTTCGTCGGGCTCGTCACGCCCCACCTCGCCCGGCTTGCGCTCGGCAGCGACAACCGCGCGGTGCTGCCGGCCGCCGCGCTGCTCGGCGGCGTGTTGCTGATGGCGGCGGATCTCGCGGCCCGGGTGCTGATTGCGCCGCGTCAGTTGCCGGTGGGGGCTTTGACGGCGCTGGTCGGCGTGCCGCTCTTCCTGTTGCTCATGTCGCGGCCGCGGTCGTAAGCGCGGGCGCCGCAGGTTCGCAGCCATCGCCGCCGCGCCGCTTGAGCCGGTGCATCGCCGCCATCGCATCTGCAAGTAATTGATCTGACACTGTTTTTCGATCCTCGTCGGGACGCGGCGCAACCGCTGCGATCCCGATCGAGACGGTGATCCGCCGCGTGTGCCCGCCGCCGAGGTCGACCGCAGGGCCGCGCACCGCGGCAAGGATGCGTTCCGCCAGTGGCCGCGCCCCCACGAGGTCCGAGTCGGGCAGCAGCACGGCGAATTCGTCGCTGCCGACCCGGGCCGCGGCATCGCTCGAACGCACCTGCGATTCGATGCGCTGGGCGAGTTCGCGCAGGACACGGTCGCCCGCGCGTTGACCGAACGCGTCGTTGATGGCGCGCAGCCGGTCGACGTCGACCACCAGGCAGGCCGCGCTCACGCCATGGCGCTGGCAGCGCGCGATTTCCTCGCGCAGCCGGGCCTGCAGGTAGCGGCTCGAATGCCAGCCCGTCAGGGCATCGACGAGCCCGCCGCGCAGCAGCCGCGCGTGGTCGAAGACGCGTTCGTGGCAGGCGCCGAGCACGGTCGCGAGGTGATCGAGCAGGACGGGATCTGCCGCCGCGAGCGCCGGTGGCGCCGCGGCTCCGGCCAGGCAGTAAACGCCCGCCAGGTTTCCGCCACGACGCAGCGGCAGCATCAGGAGGTGGCGCAGTCCCTGG
>JAGOXN010000440.1 GCA_018059685.1 Steroidobacteraceae bacterium
GCCGCAGGCCGATCGCGAGCAGGATCCGCGCCGCAAGCCCGAGGCCATCCTCGGCTTTCTCGCCGTCGGTCCGGGCATGCACGTCATCGACGTCCTCGCCGCCGGCGGCTATTACAGCGAACTGCTGGCGCGCGTGGTGGGCGAAAAGGGCGAGGTCATCGCGTACAACAATCCGCCTTATGCGAAGTTCGCGGAGAAGGGCATCGCGACCCGTTACGCGGGCGACCGCCTGCCCAACGTGCGGCAGGTGACGAGCACCATCGAGGATCTCCAGCTCGCACCCGCGAGTCTCGATGCCGCCCTCTTCGTCATGTCGTATCACGACCTGTACTGGCGACCGGCGGACGGATCGTGGCCAGCAACGGACCCGGCGATGCTGCTGCGCAAGCTTGCGGCGGCGCTCAAGCCGGGCGCCGTCGTCGTCGTGCAGGATCACGTGGCGAATCCGGGCGGCGAGCCGGCGCAGGTCGTCGATGCCCTGCACCGGATCGACCCGGCGCTCGTGAAGCGCGACTTCGAGCAGGCCGGCTTCGTATTCGACGGCCAGAGCGAGGTCCTGGCGCATCCCGGGGACGACCACTCGAAGCTCGTGTTCGACGAATCGATCCGCGGCCGGACCGACCAGTTCGTGCTGCGGTTTCGCAAGCCGCAAGAGTGAGCGGCGTCGCGCGAAGTCCGTCATGACGGGAGTGTCCCCGCGGCCGGAGGGCGTGCTGCGCCTCGCCATGTGGTCCGGGCCGCGCAACGTCTCGACGGCCTTCATGCGTGCCTGGGAGAACCGCCCGGACACGGTCGTCGTGGACGAGCCGTTTTACGCGCACTACCTGCGCGTGACCGGCATCGATCATCCCGGACGCGACGAGGTGATCGCACGGCACGAGAGCGACTGGCGAAAAGTGGTCGAGTCACTGTGCGCGCCGCTGGCGCCGGGCGTCGCGATCTTCTACCAGAAGCAGATGTCGCATCATCTCCTGCCGGGCATGGGGCGTGACTGGCTTGGTGCCATGACGCACGCGTTCCTGATCCGTGACCCCGCGCCCATGCTCTCCTCGCTCGGGGAGAAGCTCGGGCCGTTCGAACTCGAGGCCACGGGCCTGCCGCAGCAGGTCGAGATCTTCGAGTTCGTCGTGCGTGCCACCGGCCGGGTGCCGCCGGTGGTGGATGCCGCGGACCTGCTCGCGGCGCCGGGGCCGGTGCTGCGGGCGCTGTGCGCGTCGGTCGGCGTGCCGTTCAGCGACCGCATGCTGTCGTGGCCACCCGGGCCGCGGGCCAGTGACGGCGTGTGGGCGAAGCACTGGTATCAACGGGTCGAGGCATCCACCGGCTTCGAGACTCCCGGGGTCGCGGCACCAGCGCGCCTCACGGGCCCGCTCGCGGACATCGAGGCGCGGTGCCGGCCGCTCTACGAGAAGTTGCGCGCGCACCGCCTGCGCGCCTGAACCGGATCGCAGGGGGAGAGCCTCGTGTTGCAGCAATTCGATCCGCGCAACCGCGACCTGATCGTGAACGTGAATGGCCGGCTCACGCACCGCGACGCGGCGGCGGTGAGCCCGTTCGATTCGGCGGTCCAGGGCGGAGATGCCGTGTGGGAGGGGCTCCGGCTGTACGGGGGGCGGATCTTCCGCCTCGAGCAGCACCTCGGGCGCCTCGTCGATTCCGCGAAGGCGCTCGCCTTCGCCGGGATCCCGCCGCGCGAGCGCATCGTGGCGGAGATTCGACGCACGCTCGAGGCCAACGGCATGACGGATGGCGTGCACATCCGCCTGACGCTCACCCGTGGCGTCAAGATCACATCGGGCATGGATCCGCGGCTCAACCAGTCGGGGCCCACGCTCATCGTGCTCGCGGAGCACAAGCCGCCGGTGTACGGCACGAGCGGCCTGGCGCTCGTGACGAGCAGCGTCCGCCGCTTCCCGCCGGACTGCCTCGACCCGAAGATCCACCACAACAACCTCATCCAGTCGATCCTCGCCAAGATCGAGGCGAACTGCGCCGGTGCCGACGACGCGCTGATGCTCGACACGCGCGGCTTCATCGCGGAGACGAATGCGACGAACGTGTTCATCGTGGAGCGCTCGAACGTCCGTACGCCGCGCACGGTGGCCTGCCCGGAAGGCATCACCCGCGGCGCCGTGCTCGAAATCTGCGCGGCCCACGCGATCGCCTGCGAGGTGTGCGATCTCTCGTTGAGCGAGCTCTATCGGGCGGACGAGGTGTTCTGCACCGGGACGATGGGAGAGCTCGCGGCCATCATCCGCGTGGACGGCCGCATGATCGGCGATGGTGCGCCGGGCCCCGTGACACGGCGACTCTGCGATCTGTTCCGCGAGCTGACCTTGCGCGAAGGCACGCGCGTCGTTTCATGATTCCCGGGACAGCGCCGCCGCGTGCCAGCGCAGGTGTTCCGGCATGAACGTCTGGATGAAGTAGTAGCCGTGGTCGTAGCGCTCGTGCATGCGCAACTCCAGGGGCTGACCTGAACGCCGGCAGGCGGCCGCAAACACCTCGGGGTTCAACTGCTCGGCGAGGAATCGGTCGGCGC
>JAGOXN010000441.1 GCA_018059685.1 Steroidobacteraceae bacterium
CGGCCGCCTCGTCACGCGTGGAGTAGACGTGCACGTGGCCGCCCTGCTTCTTCGCGACGTAGCAGGCCGAGTCCGCGGCACCGATCAGGTCCTCGATGGAGCTGCTCTCGCGCGAGACCTCGACGAGACCCACGCTCACGCCGATGCTGAAGATCTTGTCCTTCCACACGAAGCGGTAGTCCGCCACGGCGCGCACGACGTCGTCGGCGATCTGGCGCGCCTTCTCGAGCGGACAGCCGACGAGCAGCACGCCGAACTCGTCCCCGCCCAGTCGGCCCACCGTGTCCGAGTCGCGCACCGCGTCCTTGATGAGCGCAGCGACCTCGCGCAGCATGCTGTCGCCCGCCGTGTGTCCGCACTCGTCGTTGACCGCCTTGAAGCGATCGAGATCGAGGTAGCAGAGCACGTGGTGCGCGCCGTCGGCGCGCGCCGACTCGAGCCCCTCCTGCAGCCGGCGCTCGAACTCGCGCCGGTTGACGAGCCCGGTGAGTGCGTCGTGGCTCGCCTGGTACGACATCTGGCGCGTGTAGCCCCTGAGGTCGCTCACGTCGCGCAGCGCGATCACCGTGCCCGAGAGGTCGCCCTCCGCGTCGCGCAGCGGCGACACGGTGAGTTCGATCGAGCGCTCGCCGCGATCGTCATTGGCCACCAGCATGCCGAGACGCCCGAGGTGCACGCGCGAGCCGCTCGACAGGCACTGCCGCACGGGATCGACCGGCGCCTTGCGCCCCCCCTCGTCGACGAGGTTGATGACCTCGCCGAGCGTGCCGCCGAGCATCTCGGCCGCCGTCTTGCCGATGAGCTGCGCGCCCGCCTGGTTCACGTAGACGATGTGGCCGGCGGAGTCCGTGGTGATCACTCCCTCGCCGAGCGCGTCGAGAGCCTCCCACGCCGTCGAGTGGCCCCGACGCGCCCGCTCGGGTTCGGCGAGCGGCGTGATCTCGACCGCGGAGACGAGCAGCGACGGCTGACCATCGAAACTGACACGCGAGAAGGTGAACTCGAGCCGTGGCGCGCGGCCGTCGGCCGCGCGCAGTTCGGCCTCGAGACGCTCCGGCGCCGGCCGGCCTTCGCGGTGGCGCTGCAGGTGTTCGGCAACGAGTTCGGCGTAATCGGGATGCACGAGATCCGGCAGCTGCCGCCCGACGAGTTGTGCCGGATGGACGGCGCCGCAGAGCTCCGCGAAACGCGAATTGGCGAGCCGGATGCCATCGCGCTCTACGGCCACCGCCTCGTGCATCGCTTCGATCAATCGCCGGTAGACCTGCTCGCGCTCGGCGCGGGTCGCGGACTCCTGCTGCAGCCGGTTGATCAGTCGGTCCGCGCTTTCGGCGAGTTCGACCGCGGCACCCTCGCCGGCGTGCGGCGCGATGCGCTCGGCAAGGTCACCGGACACCGCGACGGCGGCGAGACGCTCGCCCACGTCGCGGACGCTCTCGACTTCCCTGTGGCGCCGCGCCAGGAGCACTGCGAGCACCGCCGCCAGCACCGCGAGAACGACCAGGGCGACGATCAGCATGTGGTTGTCCGGACTGGCCATGTCACCGGTTGCCGGGAAACGCCGGGCACCGAGTCCCCTGTGTACTTGTTCTTGATTCCAAGTGTCGTGTCAGCATAGCGGAACGTGTCGCGCGGGCCCGCAGGATTCACCATAATCACGCGGCCGGAACGCCAATGATTCGAGGTCCTTGCATGATCGACGTCGCTACCGCTCGCCGCCAGATGATCGAGCAACAGGTTCGTGCGTGGGAGGTGCTGAACCTCGCCGTACTCGAGGCGATGGAGCGCGTACCACGCGAGGAATTCGCACCGCCTGCGTATCGTGATCTGGCGTTCGCTGACCTCTGCGTGCCGCTCGGCCATGGGCAGTCGATGCTCGCACCGAAGCTCGAGGGGCGCATCCTGCAGGCGCTCGAGGTGCGGGCCGAGGATCGCGTGCTCGAAGTCGGGACGGGCAGCGGGTACTTCGCGGCCTGCCTCGCCCAGCTCGGAGGTCGAGTGAGGTCGCTCGAGATCTTCGCGGATCTCGCCGACGCGGCGCGCGCCAGCCTCGCGCGGACGAGCGTGCACAACGTCCACGTCGAGACCACGGATGCCATGACGCTCGCCGACGAAGGTGCCTACGACGTCGTTGCCGTCACGGGTTCGCTCCCGATATACGACGCACGGTTCGAGCGGGCCCTCGCCGAGGGCGGCCGGCTGTTCGTCGTGGTCGGCCAGGGTCCGGTCATGGAGGCCCGGCGGATCACCCGCACCGGCCCCGCAGACTGGCTTCGGGAAACGCTGTTCGAGACCCACATGGACCCGCTCGTCCACGCCCCGGAGCCCCCGAAGTTCGTCTTCTGACGGTGTCGGGTCGCGCTTTCGTGCTTATTGGGGACATGCCGAAATCCGTGCGCACGGATTTCGGCATGTCCCCAATAAGCACGAAAGCGCGACCCGGCACCGCCGATAGTGATATAGTTTAGTACAACACCAACATACCATGGGGCGGCCTGGCCGCCAGACGGTGATTGCATGCACACGAAGTCCCTGCT
>JAGOXN010000112.1 GCA_018059685.1 Steroidobacteraceae bacterium
GTTAATACGGACCGGCGGCGGGTGTCACCTTGACCTGGGTCAAGTGCGGCGCAAAAGACCGCGTTCAGCCTCCCGGGGCATAGCGCTGCACGGCGGCGAACGTCGCGATCGCGAGCACCAGCAGGATCGCGAAGAAGATCAGGCTGCGGTTCTCGAAGCGGCGCCCGGCGCGGACCTCGAGGGCGACGAGCAGCCGGTCCGAGACCAGGTACAGGACTACGGCCAGCGCCGTGAACAACAGGGCCTGCATGCGACGCCTCCGCGCGGACTGGCCTGCACTTTACCACCCCGGCCGTACCCACCCGCGCGGCCATGGCCGCCCGGCCCCCGGGGAATCTAGAATTGGTCGACCGCGCCGTGCCCGGAGTCCGACTCGATGAACCGTACCGCCGCGTCCCTGTTGCGCGAGGCCCTGGAAGGCGTCGGCGTGCGCCACACGTTCGGCATCCCGGGCGTGCACAACACCGAGATCTACGACGAGCTGGAGAAGTCCGCGAGCATCACGCCGGTGCTGGTGGCCCACGAAGGCGGCGGCGCCTTCATGGCGGACGCCGTGAGCCGGACCGGCACGAGTCTCGGGACGCTGGTGATCGTGCCGGCGGCGGGCGTCACGCACGCGGCGAGCGGTATCGCCGAGGCGTTCCTCGACGGCATCCCGATGCTGGTGATCGCCGGCGGCATCCGGCGCGATACCGGCCGTCGCTACCAGCTGCACGACGTGGACCAGCATGCGCTGCTCGCGCCGATCACCAAGGGACGGTGGCTCGTCGAACGTCACGCGGATGTGATCCCGACCATCCACGAGGCGGTGCGCGTCGCGACCAGTGGCGAGCCCGGTCCGGTCTTCGTCGAGATTCCCGTGAACCTGCAGATCATGACGGGCGACGCGGGGTCACCTCCGGCCTGGCCGGGTCGCGTCGCACCCGAAGCGCGCTGCACGGCCGCGGCGATCGAGGAGGCTGCGCGGCTGCTCGCAGGGGCCGGGCGTCCCGGCATCTACGTCGGCTGGGGCGCCGTCGATGCGACCCGTGAGCTCGTCGAGCTCGCGGAGCGACTCGGTGCGCCGGTCAGCACGACGCTGCAGGGGCTGAGCGCATTTCCGGGCAACCACCCGCTGCACGCCGGATTCTGCCTCGGCCGTGCCGCGGTCCCCGCCGCCGAGCACGCCTTCGACGGTTGCGACTGCCTGCTCGCGGTGGGTGCGCGATTCGGCGAGATCGCCACCGGCAGCTATGGCTACGAGCCGCCGGCCGACCTGATCCACGTCGACGTCAATCCCGCGGTCTTCAACGCGAACTATCCGGCGCGTGTCACGCTCGAGGGCGACTCCGCCGTCGTGCTGCGCCGGCTGCTCGCGGCGATCCCGGCACCGGCCGCCGCGATCGCGCGACGCGAGGCAGTGTCGGCGCGAATCGCCTTGGACAAGGCCGCCTATCGCGACGCGTGGCTCGCGCACGACAGCGCGGGACGCGTCAATCCGATGCGCTTCTTCGCGGCCCTGCGCAGCCGCCTCGCGGACGATGCCTGCGTGGTGGTGGATGACGGAAACCACACGTTCCTGGCCGCGGAACTCCTGCCGATCCATCGGCCGCGCGGCTTCATCTCGCCCACGGACTTCAACTGCATGGGGTACTGCGTGCCGGCCGCGATCGGGGCGAAGCTCGCGCGGCCGGAGGCGCAGGTCGTGGGAATCGTCGGCGACGGCGCCTTCCGCATGACGGGCCTCGAACTCGCCACCGCGGCGGCACAGCGGCTCGGCGTCGTCATCTTCGTGTTCAACGATGGCGAGCTCGCGCAGATCGCGCAGGCGCAGGAAATCCCCTATAACCGCAAGACCTGCACGGTACTGGGCCCCCTCGATCTTGCGGGCGTCGCGCAGGCCACGGGCGCCGCGTTCCTGCGCATCGCGGACGACGCCGGCATCGAGCGCGTGCTCGATCAGGCCTTCGCCGCCACCGCCGAGCGGCGCCCGGTGCTCGTCGACGTCGCGATCGACTACTCGAAGCGCACGCGCTTCACCGAGGGCATCGTCAGGACGAACCTTGGCCGCCTCGACCTCGGGACGAAGACGCGCTTCGTCGGGCGCGCACTGTGGCGGCGCGTCGCGGGCTGAGGCGCGATTCCGCGGTCGTCGCGACGGCCCTGGGAAGAGCCACCGCGCCGCCATGCCGCCGATGCGTCGTACCTTGTGCGAGCGATGCGGATTACAGGTTATCCCAGTACGCCGCCATCCGCGCACGCTGCCGTGCGTCGGGCAGCGGCGCGAGACCGGCCGCGACGTTGTCCCGCATGTGCCGCGGCTGCGCCGTCGCCGGGATGACACAGGTGACCGCGGGTTCCGACAGTACGAATCTCAGGAAGAACTGCGCCCAGGACGTGCAGCCGATTTCCGCGGCCCAGGGCGGCAGCGCCGTGCCCTTCACGCGCTCGAACATCGCGCCGTCGGCGAACGGCCGGTTCACCATGACCGCAATGCCGTGCTCGCGGCAGTACGGCAGGAGCCGCGCTTCCGCGTCGCGTTCCGCGAGCGAGTAGTTGAACTGCACCCAGTCGAAGCGCTCGGCGCTCAGGACCCGCTCGAGGTCTGCATGGGCGTCGCCGCGGTAGTGCGTGATGCCGGCGAGGCGGACCCTGCCGGACTGCTGAAGCGCACGGATCGTCGACACGTGCTCCCGCCAGTCGAGCAGGTTGTGGATCTGCAGCAGGTCGAGTCGCGGAGTGCGGAGTCTTCGCATCGACTCGGCGATCTGCTGCACGCCGGCCTCGCGCCCGCGGACCCAGACCTTGGTGGCGATCCAGATCCGCCTGCCGAGATCGAGTTCATCGACGAGGTCGCCGAGCACGGTCTCGGCCCGCCCGTACATGGGCGAGGTGTCGATCACGCGCCCGCCGGCGTCCACCAGGCTGCGCAGCACCGCGCCCAGCGGTTCCCGTTCGGCAGCCGAGGCGCCGACGTCGAACGTGTTGGACGAGCCCATGCCGATGACGGGAATGGACTCGCCGGTCGATGGAACGGCTCGCGTACTCATGGGTGGGGCCTCGGCCGCCGCCTGGGCGCCGGTGATTGCTGCAGCGGTGGTCCCGGCAAGCAGGCCGATGGCTTCGCGCCGCTTCATCCGATGCGGTCCTTGAGCCCGAACAGCACCATGATCCATGCGCCGATCGGGTGCGCGACGAGCATGATGCCGAAGAGCAGCAGCGCGAGCGGCAGCGGCGGATGCCACACCGGCGACACGAACACCAGCATGCCGACGAGGCTGTCGAGCTGGTCGACGACCCAGAAAGCGCGGCCGGCGAGACCGCTGCCACTCGCTCCCGGGCCGATGCCGATCTGCCGCTTCAGGAAGCTGTTCGGCAGTTCGCCGACGATGTAGCCGGTGCCGAGCAACAGGCCCCAGGCAATCGGATGCGTCTTCGCGAACGGCACGAGCGAGGGCAGCTGCCAGCAGCACGTATCCAGTGCCGCGAGCAGCCAGGCCGTCACGGTCGTCGAAGCGATCGTGACGATTGCGCCGCGCCAGGTCTTGTTGTCCCCGAACAGGCGGCGACCGCGGAACGTCGCGCCGCCGTCGATGGGACGCCGCCGCAGCGCGGGCAGCAGGTCGAGCTTGAGCACCACGAGGTGCACGAGTCCCGCGACGATCACGGGCAGCGCGAGCCAGAGCAGTTGCAGGACCAGAGTCACTTCAGGGTTCCAGTGGACTTCGCAATTCGCATTCGCATCGGAACGGCACAAGTTAGCAGATGCCCACGCGCGAGGCCGCCTCAGGTGATGGGCAGCACCGTCGTCTCCTTGATCACCGTGACGGTGACCGATGAGTTGATCGACTGGACATAGGGCAGCTTGGAGAGGTGATCGAGGTAGAAGGCCTCGTACGCCTTGATGTCGCGCGTCACGACGCGCAGCATGAAATCCCACTCGCCCATCGTCGTGTAGCAGTCGAGTACCTCGGGACGCTCCCGTATGGCCTCCGTGAATGCCGCGATTGCATCGCGCCCCTGCGTCGAGAGCTTGACGTGCGCGAAAATCGTCACGTCGAGCCCGAGCGCGGCGCGGTCGAGGACCGCGACGCGACCGCGGATCACGCCGGACTGCTCCAGGTGCTGGATGCGCCTCCAGCAGGTCGTGGTCGAGAGTCCCGTGCGCGTGGCGACCTCGGCGACGGACAGCGCGCCCTCGCGCTGCAGCAGGTCGAGGATGCGATGGTCGACGCGATCGAGTGTCGGCCGGTTTGTTTCTTCCACGAATGATCTCTTTCTGAAACGTGTATTCTCAGTTATTGCGGCGCAGCGCAACAAAGCCTGCCGAATCGCCGGTCTGTGGGTAATCTAGCGCGCCAATCCGGGACCGTCCCGGGAAGAATGAGGGAGCCATGCCGCGACGATCACGCCTGCATACCCCCAGGCCCCATTCCCGGCCGGGCGAAGCGCCCGATTTCAGCTATCTCGAGACCTCGCCGGCGGGCGCCGTCGCGCGCCCCGATGTCAACGCGCGCGTGCGCGACATCTCGGGCCTGGCGGTCGGCCTGGTGCGGGTGCTCGACGACGGGCACCGGGCGGTCGGGCCCTGGCACCCCCACCTCGATCCGCAGGACCTTCAGGTGGGGCTGCGCCACATGGTGCTCACGCGCATCTTCGACGAGCGAATGCAGCGGGCGCAGCGTGCGGGCAGGATCTCCTTCTACATGCGCTCACTCGGCGAGGAGGCGGTCTCGGTCGCGCAGTGCATGGCGCTCAGGCCGGGTGACATGCTGTTCCCGTCCTACCGCAACCAGGGGCTCTACATCGCGCGCGGCAAGCCGCTGGTCGAGCTCATGTGTCAGCTGCTTTCCAACACGCGCGACATGTGCAAGGGCCGGCAGCTGCCGGTGATGTACCACTGGGCGGCGGGACGCATCTTCTCGATCTCGGGCAACCTCACCACGCAGTTCCCGCAGGCGGTCGGCTGGGCGATGGCCGCGGCAATCAAGGGCGAGGACGACATCGCGGTGTCCTGGATCGGCGAGGGCGCGAGCGCCGAGGCGGACTTCCACCACGCGATGCTCTTCGCGTCCGTGTACCAGGCGCCGGTGATCCTCAACGTCGTCAACAACCAGTGGGCGATCTCGACCTTCCAGGGTTTCGCGGGCGGGGAGCAGCGTTCGTTCGCGGCGCGCGGCCCCGGCTACGGGATGGCCGGCGTGCGCGTCGACGGCAACGACTTCCTCGCCGTGTACGCGGTGACGCAGTGGGCCGCCGAGCGCGCGCGGACCGGCGCGGGCCCGACGCTGATCGAGCACGTCACGTATCGCGGCGCCGCGCATTCGACCAGCGACGATCCCTCGCGCTACCGGCCGAAGGACGACTACGAGAAGTGGCCGCTCGGCGACCCGGTGGTGCGCCTGAAGGGGCACCTGATCGCGCTCGGCGAGTGGTCCGAGGAACGGCACGCGGCTCTCGAGAAGGAACTCGAGCAGCACGTGTCCGAGAGCTGGAAGGAATCGGTGCAGTATGGCGCGCTGAACGAGGGTCCGCGGCTCAACCGCGACCTGATGTTCGAGGACGTGTTCAAGGAAGTGCCGGAGCACCTGCGCCGGCAGCGCGAGCAGCTGCGTGCCGAGCAGGGAGGCTGAGCGATGCCCCAGATGAACATGATCCAGGCGCTCAACTCGGCCATGGACATCATGCTCGGACGCGATCCGAACGTCGTGGTCCTCGGCGAGGACGTGGGGTTCTTCGGCGGCGTGTTCCGCGTCACCGACGGCCTGCAGCGCAAGTACGGCGAGCATCGCGTGCTCGACACGCCGATCGCGGAGGGCGCGATCGTCGGCGCCGCGATCGGCATGGGCGTGAACGGCCTGAGACCGGTCGCGGAGGTGCAGTTCGCGGACTACATCTATCCGGCGTGTGACCAGATCTTCAGCGAGCTCGCGAGGCTGCGCTATCGCAGCGCGGGCGAGTTCTGGGCGCCGGTGACGATCCGTACGCCCTGCGGTGGCGGCATCCGTGGCGGCCAGACGCATTCGCAGAGCCCGGAGGCCATCTTCACTCACGTCTGCGGCATCAAGGTCGTGATGCCCTCGAATCCGTACGACGCGAAAGGCCTGCTCATCTCGTCCATCGAGGACGACGATCCGGTCGTGTTCTTCGAACCCAAGCGCATCTACAACGGCCCGTTCGACGGCGAGCCGAACAAGCCCGCCGTTCCATGGAGCACCCACCCGAAGGGCGAAGTGCCCGACGGCTACTACACGGTGCCCATCGGCAAGGCGGAGATCGCGCGCAAGGGCACGCAGGTGACGATCGTCACCTACGGGACGATGGTGCACGTGTGCGAGGCGGCCGCGCGCGGTCTCGGCCTCGACGCCGAGATCATCGACGTGCGCTCGATGGTGCCGCTCGACGTGGACACCATCTGCTCCTCGGTGAAGAAGACCGGCCGCTGCCTGGTCGCGCACGAGGCGACGCGGTTCTCCGGCTTCGGCGCCGAGCTCCTGGCGACGATCCAGGAGGAATGCTTCTGGAACCTCGAGGCGCCGATCCAGCGCGTGGCGGGCTGGGACACGCCTTACCCGCACGCCTTCGAGTGGGAGTATTTTCCTGGTCCGGCGCGCGTGGCAAAGGGCCTCGAGGCCGTGATGGAGACCGCATGACCCGCTACGTCTTCAAGATGCCGGACCTCGGCGAGGGTACCGTCGAGGCCGAGATCGTCGCCTGGCACGTGAAGGTCGGCGACCGGGTCGAGGAAGACCAGATCATGGCCGAGGTCATGACCGAGAAGGCAGCCGTCGAGGTTCCGGCGCCCGTGAGCGGCAAGGTGCTGTCGATCACCGGCGGGCCCGGCGACATGGTGCGCGTCGGAGCGGAACTCATCGTGTTCGACACGGAATCGTCGGCCGGAGCCGAGATTGCAGCCGAGGGGGCGGACGAGGTCGAGCCCGCCGCGGCGATGGAGGCGGCCACAGCGGCACCGGCGAAGAGCACAGCCGTCGCGCCCGCACCGGCGCAGGAACCACTGGCGCGCGCCGCAACCGCGCCGCGGCCCGCGCAGCAGGCGGATGTCGCGCGTTCCGGCCGCGTGATGGCATCGCCGGCGACGCGTCGCCGTGCCCGGCAGGCCGGCATCGATCTCGCGGCAGTAGCGGGCTCGGGTCCGAGCGGGCGCATCACGCGCCAGGACATCGACGCCGCCCTGTCCGGGACGGCTGCACCTGCATCACCGTCGACCGGCGCCGGCAAACGGCCGCCCGGTCACGGCCTGGCGCGGCGTACCGGGACCGAGGAAATCAAGGTCATCGGCGTGCGGCGCGTGATCGCGAATCGCCTGACCGACGCGAAACGCAACATCCCGCATTTCGCCTACGTCGAGGAAGTGGACGTCACCGAACTCGAGTCGCTGCGCCAGCACCTGAACGAACGCGTGCCGGCCGGCGGGGCGTCCCTCACCTACCTGCCGTTCCTGATCGCGGCGCTCGCGCGGGTGCTCGAGGACTATCCGCAGTGCAATGCGTGGTTCGACACCGAGCGCAACGTCGTCGTCCGCCACCGCGCCCTGCACGCCGGCGTGGCGACGCAGACGCCGGACGGTCTCAAGGTGCCGGTGGTGCGTCACGCCGAGGCCATGACCCTCCGCGAACTCGCCGACGAGATCAAGCGCGTGTCCGAGGCGGCGCGCAGCGGCAAGGCCACCCGCGAGGAGCTCTCGGGCTCGACCATCACCGTCACGAGCCTCGGTAAACTCGGCGGAATCGTCTCGACGCCGATCATCAATGCGCCGGAGATGGGCATCATCGGCGTCAACAAGGCCGTCGAGCGCCCGGTCGTGGCGAATGGCGCGATCACGGTCCGCCGCATCATGAATCTGTCCTCGTCCTTCGATCACCGTTTCGTGGATGGCTACGACGCCGCGGCCATGATCCAGGCGCTGAAGGACAGGCTCGAGCACCCCGCCACCATCTTCATCACCGGATAGACCGATGCACACAGTCAAGTCGGATCGACAGATTGCGGAATCGACGCGCCCGACGACACCGGCCCAGGCGCGCCCGGCTTTCGGCACCGTTCTCGCGGACCAGATGGCCGTTGCGACTTACCGCAACGGCCGCTGGGGCACGCACGAAATCCGCGCGACCGGCCCGATCGAGATCCACCCCGCGGCCCACGTGCTGCATTACGCGAGCACCTGCTTCGAGGGATTCAAGGCGTATCGCTGGGCCGACGGCAGCATCAACGTATTCCGCATGGACCGGCACGTCGAGCGCATGCGGCAGAGTGCCCGCCTGCTCGTGCTGCCGGTGCCCGAAGCGGAGCAACTCGCGCAGATGGTGCTCGCGGTGATCGACCGGGTGCGCGCGCAGGTCCCGGAGCCGCCGGGCGCGCTCTACCTGCG
>JAGOXN010000442.1 GCA_018059685.1 Steroidobacteraceae bacterium
ACGGACGATCGAACTCGAAGCTCTCGAAGGCGCGCAGCAACTCGAGGAACACGCGCACGGCGCTCGCGAGATCGGCCTCGTGGGGGCGGCGTCCGGCGAGGAACAGCTTCTCCGCGCCCTCGACATGCGCGAGCAGGGAGGCGTTGGATGACCTGGATCGTCGATTCTCGTTCACGGTGTCCCTTCGGCGGGCCGTCCGTCCACAGGCGCGCCGGAGCAGGTATGGCGCAGGACCCCCGGGGCTGCCGGTCCCAAGTATGAATCCTCGGCTTCATCGCTCGCCCGGGTACAATTCGTCGTTTCCCGTGTCGTGGGGACACATTCGTGTCATGCGACGTTGACCACGGCCGCGACCCCGGCTCGAGCGGCGCATCGCGGCAATAGCCGATGCCTGACCGGCGCATCCTTCGCTGGCGCGACGCCGGTGTCATAGACGAGGCGACCGCGGAGCGCATCCTCGCATGGGAGCGTGCCCATGGCTCGACCGATGCCGGCCGATTCGGGCGCATCGCACTCGGGTTCGGCGGACTGCTGCTCGGTGCCGGCGTGCTCTTGTTCGTGGCTGCCAACTGGGATCTCGTCTCGCCGTGGGGACGATTCGCTCTCCTGGCCGGCAGCGTCGCGGTCCTGCACGTCTGCGGAGCGCTCACGGCCGCGAGGTCGCCAGCCCTCGCCACCACGTTGCACGCCGTCGGCACGGCCGCGCTCGGTGG
Source organism: Steroidobacteraceae bacterium (assembly GCA_018059685.1). Lineage (GTDB taxonomy): Bacteria > Pseudomonadota > Gammaproteobacteria > Steroidobacterales > Steroidobacteraceae > RPQJ01. Next base: position 714 of record JAGOXN010000442.1, read on the forward strand.
CGGAATCTTCCTGGCCGGGCAGGTGTTCAACCTCGGTGCTCACTGGCCGGAAGGAATCCTGCTCTGGGCGCTCGGTGCGGCCGTTGCAGCCTGGCTGCTGCGCGGCTGGCCGCAGGTCCTGTGGGCGGCGGTCCTCGTGCCCGCCTGGGTGTTCAGCGAATGGGTGGCGAGCGAGTTCTACGGCGCGACGGCGATCGGTGCAGCGCTCGCGGGCCTGTTTGTGCTGAGCGGCGCCTACGTCTCGGCCATTGGCCCGGGACGGGACTCGGACGGGCGTCGCGCGCTGGCGCGGCTCGGATCGATCGCGTTCATCGTGCTGGCCGTCATGCTGCCCCTGGTCCCTGAGCTCGGCCCCGCGGAAACGGTCACGCGCTCCGCACTGATCGGGCGAGCATGGGTGCCGGCGCTGGCCGCACCGCTGCTGGTCGGTGTGGGGCTGCGGGGACGCGCGTCCTGGCCGCTGCTGCTGCTCGCAGTCGTCGCGATCGCCGCGGTGCATCTCGATGCGACGGACCACCGGCAGCTGCTCGCCCTGCAGGTCATGTACGCGGCCACGGCGGTCTGTCTCGTCGCCTGGGGCATGCGCGAGCGACATCGCCTGCGCATCAACCTGGGAGTACTGTGCTTCGCGCTGGTCGTGGTGTCGTTCTACTTCAGCAGCATCTTCGACAAGTTGGGGCGCTCGGTTGGCCTGATCGGCCTCGGGCTGCTGTTCATCGGCGGTGGCTGGCTGCTCGAACGGTCGCGGCGACGCCTGGTGACGCATGCGCAGGGGGCAGATCGATGACGCCGCGGGTCCGTGGCCTGCTCGTGGCCATCGTTCACGTTGCGCTGATCGCCAGCGTGGGCGCCACGCTTCTTTACGATCGCGCGACCTTGCCGCGTGCCTGGGTCGAGACCGCGGGGGTCGACCCGGACCTGCCGATCCGCGGGCGGTACGTGGCGCTGCGCCTGCTGTTTCCTGCGACGGTCGAGCCGCCTCCGGGCGGTGAGCGTGATCGCGCACGTGCCGGCCGGATCGAAGTTCGCGACGGGCGGGCCGTCGTCGTGCTGCATGGTGATGCCGACGACCGCCCGGCCAACCGTCGCAACCTGTACTTCACGGAGCGCGCGACTCCGGCCGGTCCACGCTGGATGCTCATGGAACCCGTGGCGTTCTTCCTGCCCGAACACGCACCCGACCCGACGCGCGACGTGGCGCCCGGCGAACTCTGGCTCGAGGTGTCCGTCCCCGACCGATCGGCACCGCGGCCGATCCGTCTCGAACGGCGGCGGGTCGTCGGTCACTGACGGAATCCGCGAGTTCGTGGTCGGCACGGGTGGCGCGTGCTGCCGGTAGAATGGCGTGCGGGACGGTGCCCGACCGACGAGGCGCGTTCCACGTTCAGCAGGACCCGATGACATCCCCGAGCTCACAGAGGATCGACGAACCGCATGCCCAGTAGAGTTCCCGACGGAGAAACGCGCGGCTGGATCGTCCCGATCGGCGGTGCCGAGAACAAGGAGAACGACCGGCACATCCTCGAGCGTTTCGTCCGGCTCTCGGGTGGCGACGAGGCCGACATCGTCGTCATCCCCACCGCGAGCCTCCTGCACGAGACCGGGCCGCGCTACGAGCGGCTCTTCAGGGAGATCGGCGCGGCGCGGGTGACGACGATGGACTTCGACACCCGTCGCGACTGCCGCGAGCCTGGACGACTCGCGCGCATCGAGGCGGCGAGCGGCATCTTCTTCACCGGTGGCAACCAGTTGCGACTCACGACGCTGCTTGGCGGGACGCCGGTCGCGAAGCTGATCCGCGTGCGCAATGCGCACGGC
>JAGOXN010000113.1 GCA_018059685.1 Steroidobacteraceae bacterium
GCCTGCGGGGAGACCGCCCGCAAGCAGTTCGTGCTCGACGCGACGCGGGAGTGGTACCTGTTCCCGGACCTGCTGCCTGCAACGGTCAACGCCAGCAGCTTCGCAACGGCCGAGGAACTGCTCGACTACCTCACCGCGACCGCGCGCGCGCAGCGCAAGGACCGCTACTTCAGCTACCTCACGACGCGCGCCGAGGAAAACGCGCTCCTCGGCGACGGCCAGTTCGTCGGTTTCGGGCTGCGCACCCGGACCGACCCGGGGCCACGACCATTCATCGTCGAGGTGTTCGAATCGAGTCCGGCCGCCGAGGGCGGCCTCGCGCGTGGTGACGAGATCGTTGCCGTCGACTCCGGCGGCGGCTTCGTGCCCGTCGGCGAACTCCTGGCCGACGGCAGCACCATCAGCGATGCGCTCGGCCCTGCGGAAGCGGGCCTGCGCCGTGGCCTGCGCCTGCTGCGCGACGGAATCCTGCGCGAGGTATCGCTCACCAAGAGCATCGTCACGATCGACCCGGTCTCGAACGTCTATGGCGTTGCAGTCCTGCCGCTTGCCGGCACGACCGGCGTCGGCTACCTGAACCTTCGGACCTACGTCGCCACTGCGGACGCCGAACTGCGCGATGCGTTCGCGGGATTTCGCGCCCAGGGCATCGACTATTTCATCGTGGACCTGCGCTACAACGGCGGCGGCCTGGTGAGCACGGCAGAGACGCTGAGCGACCTGCTCGGCGGGGACCGCGCGGCCTCCGACGCGCAACTGCGCATCACGCACAACGCGAACAAGAGCCACCTGAACGAGGTTCGCTACTTCGCTCCATTGCCCCAGTCCGTGCGGCCCGTGCGCATCGCGTTCCTGACGACTGCCGGCACGGCGTCAGCCAGCGAGATCAACGTCAACTCGATGACGCCATGGGTCGAGGTGGCGATCGTCGGCGAGGACACCTACGGCAAACCGGTCGGCCAGCTCGCGTTCGACCTCGGCGGCTGCGAGGACCGGCTGCGGCTCGTCAGCTTCCGGGGCGAAAACGCACTCGGGCGGGGCGACTATTACGACGGGCTGGCGGAGACGCTCGATTTTGCCTGTGCCGCGGAGGACACGCTCGAGCAGGCGCTCGGCGATCCGGCCGAGGGCATGGCGGCAGCGGCGCTGCAGTGGCTCGCCACCGGCGCCTGCGGCACTGTGATCGCTCCCGCGCCAGCGGCACGCATGAAGACGCCGATGCCGGGTGCCACGGAGCCGCATCCCTCGCCCCGCCATCCGTCCGCGGCGCAGTACTGGATGCCGGGCATCGCCTGAGGCTCACCATGCAGGGTCGGTGATCGCCCGCTCCTCGATCGGCCGGCCGAGCCCGAGCACGAGCTGCCAGTTACTGGTGCTGGTCGCGGCGAGTGACAGCGAAACCGGGCCGAGCGGCGTGCGTCCCGTGAGCACGAACGCCCCGGAAAAGATGGGCTCGTCGTGCACCCGGTCCAGGCGACCGCTCATGTCGGCCGCCGACAGCATGAAGCCCGCATACAGCGCCTGGCCGAAAACGTAGCTGATCTCGGCAATCCTCTGCAGGTAGGATGCCTGCGCGCTCCAGTAGGACGTGCCGCGCAATTCGCCGAGGCTCAGGCCCGGCATGCTCACGGGCCCGCCGAGCGTGAAGGTGTCGTACACGGGAAGGTCCGTGTCGAGCGAGGAGCCTCCCGCCACGCGCACATAGGCGACATTGCCGCCGATCGGGAAGGCCCGCACGACCATGCCTTCGATCCGTTCGTACGCCACGTCCGCGCCGAGATCCTCCGCGCTGTAGTAGTAACCCACGCGTACCAGCGACCCGTCGTGCCAGAGCACGTCCCGGTCGCGCGAATCGTAGGTGTAACGCGCCGCGTAGCCCGCATAACCCTCGCTGTTGATGTTGCCGAGGCCACGAATACCGATCTCGCGCGACGCCGATTGCACGCCCGAGCGGATCCCCGCGCGGAGCTCCATGTTCGTGCCGAAGACCCGCCCGGCATCCAGGTATCCCCAGGCATGCCAGAGCTCGTAGCGCGCGATGGATTCACCGTCGTCGAAGAGGTCCTCGAGCGAGCGCTGTGCCGTCAGGCCGGGCTCGACGAACCAGGCGTGCTCCGGGTCGACGGGCTGGTGGAACGAGGCGTCGAGACCCGAGGTCCGCCCGAGGCGCAACGCTCCGTGCAGTTCCCCGCCGCGGTCGTTGACCCAGGTCTGCAGGTAATCGCCACCGATCGTGAACGCGGTATTGGCGTCCGTGCCGATGTGCATGCCGAGGTCGAAACGCAGGATGTGCGGTCCCCAGGACTTCTCGCGCAAGGTCAGCTCGAGGTCTGGCCGCGCCGGATCGCCGACGAGCGCGTAGGTGGCGCTCTCGAAATCGGAGATCGCATAGACCGAATTGACGCGGCCCGCAATCAGCCGCTCGTCGACCACCTGCCCCGCCTCGAGCCCGAGCGTGTGCCGCACGAACTCCGGGTTCACGCGTTCGAGGCCGTGGACCTCGATGCTCGCGAGTTCGACGAGGCCCCGGTCGGGATGGGTCCTCGAGTCGCGCCAGGCGAGGTACTCCTCCTCGGGAACGGACAGTCGCTCGAGCTCGGCACGCATGCCGAGTGCCGCCGCGCGTCCCACCGGAATCGCGTCCGCGACCTGGCCGAAGGAGGTCGATCCGATGTGGCCCATCTCGATGACGATCTTGACGTCGTCGGGGCCGAGCGTGTCGAGTTGCTGCTTCTCGTTGGCCCCGACCAGCACGTCGAGCGTGCGCGACATCAGCGTGAGCGGCGAGCGCAGTTCGTCGACCGTCGGCATGGGGTTCGGCACGGCGACCGCGATCACGACGTCCGCGCAGGTCTGCCGCGCGATGTCGACCGGCACGTTGCGCGTGAGCCCCCCGTCGCCGAGGATGCGCCCCTCGATGCTGACGGGTGCGAACACGCCCGGCACGGACATGCTCGCCCGCATCGCCATCGCGAGGTCGCCGTGGCCGAGCACGACCATCTCGCCGGTCTGCATGTCGGTGGCGATGGCGCGGAACGGGATCGGCAGCTCGTCGAAATCCGTGATGCCGCGGCTGCGCGTCACGAGGCCCTGGATCGTCTGCTCGATGTTCTGCGTGCTGATGAAACCGCTCGGCGCAGTGATGCGACCACCCTGTACGCCGAACTCGAGCGAATTACTGTAGACCGTACCGCCCAGCTTGCGGCGCATCGGCATCTTGCGACGCTGACCCCGGAACGCGATCGTGTCCTGCCAGGAGATGGCGCGGAACTCCTTCTCGAGCTCGTTCGCGTTCATGCCGGAGGCGAGCGTGCCGCCAATCAGCGCGCCCATGCTCGTACCGACGATGCAATCCACCGGGATCCGCAGCTCGTCGAGCACGGCGAGCACGCCGACATGTGCCGCGCCCTTGGCGCCGCCTCCGCCGAGGACCAGGCCGACGCGAGGGCGAGCGGGCACCGGCGCGGACCCCGCGCCCTCGCCGTTCTGGACCATACCAGCCGCGGTCACCGGGCCCGCGAGCGCGAACCCTGTACAGGCCGCCGCGAGTTGCACCGGCCATGCGAAACGTAATGTCCTCCTTCGCTCCATGAATCCTCGCCACCCGGCGCGACCCGGACAAATGGCGATGATCGTAACTCAGAACTCACGCCCGAGGAGCGCGAGCGCCTCGACATGATGGGTGAGCGGAAAGAAGTCGTACGGCTGGATGCGGCGGACCGCGTAGCCCGCGTTCGCGAACACCTGCAGATCGCGTGCGAGCGTCCCCGCGCTGCACGACAGGTAAGCGAGGCGCACCGGTTGCAGTTCGCGAGCGAGCGTCGCAGCGACCTCGGGCTCGAGACCGGAGCGCGGCGGATTCACGTATGCGACCCGCTCTCCCGCCTGCGCCCGCCACCATGCGCGGACCTGCGGCAGGCGGTGGATGCAGGTCCCGCGCAGCACCAGGGCGCCCGGCGCGTTCAGCATCGCGTACCGCACGCCCTCCCCCGACAGCTCGACGCCGAGCGCCTGGCTGCTCGATCCGCGCCATGCGTGCAGCGTGCCGCCGTGGCCGCAGTAGAGGTCGAGCACCGCCGTGCGCGCATCCGCACGCAGGTGCTCCTGCGCAGCCGCGACGGCGGCGCGGTGAAGACATGCCGAGGCCTGCAGGAAGGCGGTCGGGCCGTGCATGAGGCCCAATGCATCGCGCGATTCGGCAGCGCCTGCGAGCAGTCGCCAGCCACTGCGCGCGAAGAGCCGCCGGCCGGCCGACGCATGCAGGTGCAGCCACAACCCCTCGATCCCGTCCGGCAGGCCATCGAGCGCTGGCGCGAGTTCTGCAACATCGACTGCACTGGCCTTGACGATGAGCGCCGCCTGCGCCCCGGCGACGTGCAGGAATGCCAGGGGAAAGGTGTCGGCCACGGGCAGCGCGCGGACGAGATGGCGCACGAGCGCGTTGACTCTCGGGGCGTGCACCGGACAGTCGTGGATCGCGATGAGCTCGTCGCGCCGCACGAGGCCGAAGCGCCAGCCGGCACCATCCCAGCGCGCGGTCAGCGTGGCCCGCTCCCGATAACCGAGGCGCTCGCCGGGCGGCGGACCCAGGACGGGCGCGATGCGATCGGCCCAGGGCGCGAGCACCCGGCGGAGGTAGTCGTGTTTCTGCGCAAGGCTGTCCCGCGTGTCGAGCAGCCGATGCCGACAGCCGTGGCAGGCCGGCTCGCAACCGGGCGGCAGCGAATCATGTAGGCTCACGGCCGCATGTTGCGACGGACCCTGCGGAGGACTCAACGTTGAGCGCCGACCCGGCGCGGCTCCCGACCGACGAGGACGTACGCGCGGCGGCGCGACGGCTCGCCGGCCACGCGCGCGTCACGCCACTCCTCGCGGACACCCCTCTCGATGCACTCACGGGCGGGCGCATCCTGCTCAAGCTCGAGACGTTGCAGCACACGGGCTCGTTCAAGTTCAGGGGCGCATTCAACCGGCTGGTACAGCTCGATTCGGGACAGCGGCGCGCAGGCGTCGTCGCGTTCTCGTCCGGAAATCACGCCCAGGGCGTAGCCGCGGCCGCGCGGCTGCTCGGCAGTCCGGCGACGATCGTGATGCCGTCCGACGCGCCGCGCATCAAGCGGCAGAACACGCTCGCCCTCGGCGCAAGGGTGGTCGAATACGACCGTGCCCGCGAAAGCCGCGAGGACATTGCCGCAGCGATCGCGCGCGACCGGGGTGCGGTGCTCGTGCCGTCCTACGACGACCCGGCCATCATCGCGGGTCAAGGCACGGTCGGGCTCGAGATCCTGGAGCAATCGCGACGGCTCGGGCGCGTGCCCGATGACGTCGTCGCAGGCTGCAGCGGCGGCGGACTCGCCGCGGGCGTGGCGCTCGCGGTGCAAGCGGAATCGGCCGGGTGCCGGGTGTGGACCGCGGAGCCCGCGCAGTTCGACGACCATCGTCGCTCGCTGCTCGCCGGCGAGCGGCTCGGCAATGCGCCGGGCGGGCACTCGATCTGCGATGCCCTGCTCGCGCCGATGCCGGGTGAACTCACATTTGCCATCAATCGCCGCCTGCTCGCCGGTGGCCTCGCGGTCACCGACGACGAGGTCCGTGCCGCGATCCGCTACGCCGCGCAGGTGCTCAAATTGATCGTCGAACCGGGCGGCGCCGTCGCGCTGGCCGCCGTGCTCAGCGGGAGGATCGAGGCGCGGGAGCGTACGATTGCCGTCATCCTGTCGGGTGGCAACATCGACGACGGCCTGCTCCACGCGATCCTGCCGGGCTGACGCGGCCTTCCGCGTCCATCCGTGCTGCGGACCCGCTGCATCGCCCGGCGCGGATCGGCAAGGCTGCCGACCGGACCGGACGACGCTCAACCGGACCAGTCCACCGTCCCGGTCCACGCCGTCGCGAGCACCAGCAGGCCGAAGGCAATGCGATACCACGCGAACGGCACGAAGGTGTGCGTGGAAATGTAACGCAGCAGCCAGCGTACGCATGCAAAAGCCGAGACGAACGCCGCCACCATTCCGACCACCCACATGCCGAGGTCGTCACGGGTGAGCAGCGCCCGCTGGTCGTAGAGGGAGTAGATCGAAGCGAGGCCGAGGGTCGGGATGGCGAGGTAGAAGGTGAATTCCGTCGCCACTTGCCGCGACAGCCCGAACAGCAGCCCGCCAATGATCGTGGCTCCTGAGCGACTCGTGCCCGGGATGAGCGCGAAGCACTGCGCGATGCCTACCTTGAGTGCATCGAGCGGCGTGAGGTCGTCGACCGACTCGACGCGCACCACGTGATTGCGCCGCTCCGCCCAGAGGATCAGGAAGCCGCCCAGGATGAACGTCGTGGCGACGGTCGCGGCATTGAAGAAGTGCGCCTTCAGCGCGGTGCCGAAAGCGAGCCCGAGCAGTGCGAGCGGCAGGAACGCGATGCCCACGTTGAGAAGCAGGCGCCGCGCACCCGCATCGCGGGGTGCAGCCGCGAGCACCGAGCCGATCTTGCGGCGGAACTCCCAGACCACCGCCAGGATGGCGCCCGACTGGATGACGATTTCGAAGAGCTTGCCGCGCTCATCGTGGAAGTCGAGCAGGGTGCCGGCGAGGATCAGGTGGCCCGTGCTCGACACCGGCAGGAATTCCGTGAGTCCTTCCACGATGCCCATGATCGCGGCCTTGACGAGCAGTTCGATGTCCACCGACACCCTCGGGCAGATGAAACGGCGATGGTACCCGATCGACACGATCCCCTGGACGGACTCGGATGGGGGGTCGATTGCGAAATAACCATATCTTTCATTCGCCTATGAGCACTTTCTGAGGTCTGAAAGAGGACGTGGCCCGGACCTCGTTTCGCCGCACGGGAAAGCCGGTGAGTGGCAGAATGCGTAGATGAGCGTGCCGACCGAGTCACCCCTCGAAGCGACCCCGCCCCTCGGCGCCCACGAGCTCGAGCGCTGGGTGGATGCCTACGTCAAGGGCGGCTGCAGTGCGACGACGCTCAACCGCTCCCTGACCGCGCTTTGCCGGGACAACCCGGGAGCGGCTAGCGAGGCCCTGCTGCTCTTGGCTCGCTACGACGAGGATGGCCGCCTGCAGCTGCGCAACCTGGAAATCCTCCGTTCCCGGCTGGAAGACGTCGCGCGTGGTGAAGGATCGGCGATTCCGGACGAGACTGGGCTGCGGGACACTTCGCAGGCGCGTGCTGCGACCGAGCTGCTGCCCGTAGCAGACGCGGCGCCGGCAACGGTCCTGCTGCCCCCGCCCGGAATCGTGCCGGTCACCGGGTTCCTGGCGGAATCCATGCAGGCGGAGCGGGAAGCAGCGCCGCCGCCGCGCGGACGCGCGCCACTGGCACCGGCCCGCACCGCCGTCCGGGTACAGGGCGCGCCGAAGAGGACGCCGATAGGTCCCGGCAGCGTGCTGCGCGAGCGCTACGTGCTCGAAGACAGGCTCGGCACGGGTGGGATGGGCACCGTCTACCGGGCACTGGACCGCAACCGTCTCGACCTCGCCTACGAGCACCGTCACGTGGCACTCAAGGTGCTGCGCGACGAGTTCGCGCGGCGACCCGAGGCGGTCGCGGCCCTGCGGCGCGAGTTCCTGCAGGCGCAGTCGCTCACCCATCCCGGGCTCGTCAAGGTCTTCGACTTCGACCGCGACGGAGACACGCACTTCATCACGATGGAACTGATCGACGGCGAGCTGCTGAGCAGCCTCCTCGATCGCCTGCGCCCCGGCAAGCTGCCGCGCGCCGACGCGCTGCGCATACTGGGTGCGCTCGGCGGTGCCGTGGCCCATGCACACGAGCACGGCGTGCTTCATCTCGACCTGAAGCCAGGCAACGTGATGATCACGGCGCGGGACGAGATCCGGGTGCTCGACTTCGGCCTGGCACATCCACACGTGCGGGAGCCCTGGATCTCGGACGGGCCGCCCGCCTTCCATGCCGCGACGCCGACCTATGCGAGCTGCGAACGCATCGCAGGAACGTCGCCCGACGCCCGCGACGACGTGTTCAGCCTGGCCTGCATCGCCTACGAACTGCTGGGCGGCGAGCATCCGTTCAATCGCAGCTCCGCCCGCGAGGCACGCGCGGAAGGCACGCAGGTGCGCCGGATCCGCGACCTGCCACGTCGCCAATGGCAGGCGCTGAGTCGCGGCCTCGCATGGGCCCGCGAGGACCGGACCCGTACGGTCGCCGAGCTGCTCGCGGGCATCGGGGCAGCAGGCACGGTTCGCCCTGCAACAGTTACGCCCCGGCGCGCGAGCGACGACCGCCGGCCCGGCGGTTTCCTCGGCGGAATGATGTTCGCACTCCTGGTGGCCGGGTCGGCGGTGGCGTACCTGCAGCGGGA
>JAGOXN010000114.1 GCA_018059685.1 Steroidobacteraceae bacterium
CGCATCGAGGCTGCTCCCGGCCGGCGCGCGCAGCCTCGATGCGCGGCAGGAATTCCTCGTTCCAGGCCTTCATGGTCATCGGTGCGATGTGCTTGAAGAGCACCGTGCCATCCGGCCCGACCAGGAAGGTCTCGGGCGCGCCGTACACGCCCCAGTCGATCGCGACCCGCCCTTCCCGGTCCTCCGCCACCACCGCATAAGGATTGCCGAGGTCCCTGAGCCACTGCTGTGCCGCTGCGTTGTCGTCCTTCCAGTTGAGCCCCACGAGCGGCACGGCGTTCTGCTTCGCGATCGCGAGCAGCACGTCGTGCTCCTCGCGGCATCCGCCGCACCACGTACCCCACACGTTGAGGATCCAGGGCTGCCCAAGGAGATCGCGCGTCGACACCGGGTACGACGCGTCCTGCAGGCTCGGCAGCGTGAACTCGGGCGCCGGCTTGCCGATGAGCGGCGACGGCACGTAGGACGGGTCGCGCTGCAGTCCGACGAACAGGAAAGCCGCGAGCAGCAGGAACAATCCGAAAGGCACGATGAACTTGAGCATGTCGTACCCCGCTCAGCGCGCCGCTGCCGGCCGCCCCGCCCCGAGTGCCTCGCCCGCGGTCTCGCGGCGGGTCCGGTAGCGTCGGTCGCTCACGGCGACCAGGCCACCGAGCGCCATGACCAGCGCCCCGAGCCAGATGAAGCGCACCATGGGCTTGTACTGGATGCGCACGCTCCAGGCGCCCGCACCGAGGTCCTCGCCCATGGCGACGAACAGGTCGCGGTTCCAGTCGACCTCTATGCCGGACTCGGTCATCGGGCTGCGCTGCACGCGGTACACGCGCTTCTGCGGGTTGAGGGTCGCGACGGGCTCGCCGTTGCGGGTGATCACGACCTCCGACTCGATCGCAGCGAAGTTCGGCCCCTGCACCTGCCGCGTGCCCTTGAAGTCGAAGCGGTAGCCCTGCATCTCGATGCTTTCGCCCGGCTTCAGGGCGATGTCCTTCTCGATGCGGTAGGTCTGCGTCACGGTCACGCCGATCGCGAAGAGACCGACGCCGACGTGCGCGATCGTCATGCCGAGCACGCCGCGCGACAGCGATTGCCGGCGACGCAGGCGCTGCCAGGGCTCGTACAGCGACGACAGGATGACCCAGACGCCGGCGGTCAGTCCCACCGCGGTCATGAAGTGGAACGTCCCGTAGGCGAGCGGCGGCACGATGAGACCAAAGGCCAGCGAGACGGCGAACAGCACGACGAGCGGCCGCTGCATGTCTTCGAGCTTCGCCTTCTTCCAGCCCGCGTGCATGCCGATCGCGAGCAGGAACAGCAGCGGCAGGGTCGGGATGATGAACACCAGGTCGAAGTACGGTGGCCCCACCGAGATCTTGCCGAGGTTCAGCGCATCGAGGAACAGCGGGTAGAGGGTCCCGATCAGGATCAGCGCCGCCGCCACGAGCAGCAGCAGGTTGTTGAAGAGCAGGAACGACTCGCGCGACACCGCCTCGAATCCGCCCCGGGTACGCAGTGACGGGCCGCGCCACGCGAACAGCGCGAGCGACCCGCCGATGCATACGCCGAGGAAGGCGAGGATGAACAGGCCGCGGCTCGGATCGCTCGCGAAGGCGTGCACGGAGACGAGCACGCCGGAGCGGACCAGGAACGTCCCGAGCAGGCTCAACGAGAAGGCGACGATCGCGAGCAGCAGCGTCCAGCTCTTGAAGAGCCCCCGCTTCTCGGTGACCGCGAGCGAGTGGATCAGCGCGGTGCCCACCAGCCAGGGCATGAACGAAGCGTTCTCGACCGGATCCCAGAACCACCAGCCGCCCCAGCCGAGTTCGTAATACGCCCACCAGCTGCCGAGCGCGATGCCGACGGTCAGGAACATCCAGGCGACCGTCGTCCACGGACGCGCCCAGCGCGCCCACTTCTCGTCGAGCCGGCCCTCGAGCAGCGCGGCGACCGCGAAGGCGAAGGCGACCGAGAAGCCGACGTAGCCGACGTAGAGCATCGGCGGATGCAGCGCAAGCGCCGGGTCCTGCAGCAGCGGGTTCAGGTCGCGGCCGTCGGCGGCGGCGGGAACCAGGCGCTCGAAGGGGCTGGAGGTGAGCAGGATGAAGAGCTGGAAGCCGATGCTCACGATGCCGAGCACGCCGAGCACGCGCGCGGCAAAGGTCTCGGGCATGCTGCGGCTGAACGCTCCGACGGCGACCGACCACGTCGACAGCGCGAGCGCCCACAGCAGCAGCGAGCCCTCATGCGCGCCCCACACGGCGCTGAACCGGTAGAACGTCGGCAGCGCCGAGTTCGAGTTGCTCGCCACGTACAGCACCGAGAAGTCGTTCCGGTAGAACGCCCAGCTCAGGACTGCGAACGAGGTCGCGACGAACACCCATTGCCCCGTGACCGCCGGCCGCGCCGCGGCCATCCAGCGGCGGTTGCCGAAGTGCGCGCCCGCCAGCCCGAACCACGCCTGCGCGGTCGCGAGCAGCAGCGACATGATCAGTGCGAAGAGCCCCAGTTCGACGACCATCGTTGCGTCCCTCCTGCGTGCCCGCGCCGCCGCCGCTCAGGTTCCCGTTCCGTTCATGGCCTGCGCCGCGTCCGCGTGCGGCTTCAGGCTGTCCTTCACTTCGGGCGGCATGTAGTTCTCGTCGTGCTTGGCGAGTACTTCTTCCGCGACGAACACGCCATCGCCCGCGAGCCGGCCCCGCGCGATGATGCCCTGCCCCTCGCGGAAGAGATCCGGAAGCACGCCCGTGTAACTCACGCCGATCGTGTGGGCGTAGTCGGTGAGCGTGAAGCGCACCTCCAGGCTGCCGGGCGCGCGCTGCACGCTGCCGTCCTGCACGAGTCCGCCAACCCGGATCGAACGGCTCGCGGGAGCCTCGCCCGCGAGAATCTGCGTGGGGCTGTAGTAGTACAGCAGATTCTTCTGGAAGGCCTGCAGGGCGAAAGCGGTGGCGATGCCGACGCCGACGAGGATTGCGGCCACGGTGGCCATGCGCTTCTGGCGAGGTGTCATTGGCGATTCTCCCTGGCGGCGGTCTCGTTTGCCGCCATGCGGCCCCGGGCGCTGGCCAGTTCCTCCGCCTCGCGGCGTCGGGCCCGCCAACAGTTCAGGGTCAGGACGACGGTAGTTAGACCGTATGCACTCCAAACGTATCCCGCATAACCGCCCATATCAATAAATTCTCGCAAGCCCATGATTTATCTGACCTCACGTAGCCAGGTCGCATTGCGTTCCCGGCGCAGTATCTCGCCTCGCAGGCGGCGGCAGATGGCCCAGCCGAAGTACAGCTGGAAGCCCGCGATCATGATGAACAGCGGGATCAGCATCGACACGTCGATCGACGGCCGGTCGAACTTCGTCACGCTCGCCGGTTGGTGCAGCGTGGTCCACCACTCCACCGAGTAGTGGATGATGGGGACGTTGATCACGCCGACGATCGCGAGCACGGCGCTCGCCCGGTCCGCGCGCTGCGGATCGTCGAAGGACGCCCGGAGAGCCATGTAGCCGAGGTACAGGAACAGCAGGATCAGCTCCGAGGTGAGCCGCGCGTCCCATACCCACCACGTGCCCCACATCGGCTTGCCCCAGATCGAGCCCGTCGCGAGCGCGAGGAACGTGAACGACGCGCCGATCGGTGCCGCGGCCGCGGCGGCGGCGTGCGCGAGCTTGATGCGCCAGATGAGGCCGATGCCGGCCGCGACCGCCATCACGACGTAGGTGAACATCGACATCCACGCGCTCGGCGCGTGGACGTAGAGGATCCGGAACGCATCCCCCTGCTGGTAGTCGGGCGGCGCCTTCACCAGGCCCCACCAGGCCGCGAGCAGGATCAGCGCGAGCGCCGGCCAGCCGAACCAGGGGGCGAGCCGGCCGAGCAGGCGGTATGCGTGCGGCGGCGAGGCGAACTTGTGCAGCCAGGTCCACATCGTCAGCTCTCCACGCTGATCCGGATCGCCGCCGACATGGCGAGCGGCCCGAGGCTCAGCGCCAGGAAGAAGATGGCCGCGAGCAACTGCAGCGGCCCCGCAGGCGAATCTCCGTCCATCGACATCGTCACCGCACGCGACCCGAAGATGAGCAGTGGCATCGCGAGCGGCAGCACCAGCAGCGACAGCAGTACGCTGCCACGCCGGACGCCCACGGTGAGCGCTGCGCCGATGCCACCGAGGATGCTGAGCGTGGCGGTCCCGAGCAGCAGGGACATCACGAGAGTCCCCCATGCGGCGAACGGCAGGCCGAGGGCCGTGCCGACGATCGGCGACATCACCACGAGCGGCAGGCCCGTGAGCACCCAGTGCGAGGCCACCTTGGCCAGCAGCAGCCAGCCGAGTGGTTGCCCCGACAGGACCCATTGCTCCATCGTGCCGTCCTCGACGTCGGACCGGAACAGGGATTCGAGCGCGAGCAGGGAGGCGAGGAGCGCCGCGACCCACACGACCCCGCCAGAGATCGTCCTGAGCTCGCTCAGGTCGGGTGTCGTCGCGAGCGGGAACAGCGTCGTCACGACGACGTAGAAGATCAGCGGCTGGGTGACCTCGTCCCAGCGTCGCCACGCGAGCGTGAGATCGCGCCGGAACACCAGGCGCGCCGCGGCCAGCGTCGCAGCACGCTGCATCAGTCGAGTTCCAGCCGGCGCAGGCCGGGCTCGTCGTCGAGCAGGCGCTGATGGGCAGCCGCAAGCGCCATTCCACCGCCGCCGATGTGCTCGCGCACCAGGGCCTCGACGAGTTCGATGCCGGCGGTGTCGAGGTTGGTGACGGGCTCGTCGAGGACCCACAGCGTGGCGTCCGCGAGCAACAGGCGCGCGAGCGCGAGCCGCCGCTTCTGCCCCGCCGACAGCGAGCGCGCCGGCAGGTCGCCGCGCGAGAGGATGCCGACGCGGTCGAGTGCGCCGTCGACCTCGGACGGCGCCAGGTCCTGGCGCAGACCCGCGAGGAAACGCAGGTTCTCGCGCGCCGTCAGGTCGGCCTTGAGGGAATTCAGGTGGCCAAGGTAGGCCATCTCGGCGTGGAACTCGTCGCTCGTGCCGCGCATCGGTCTTCCGTGCCATTCGACCACGCCGCTCTCTGCTGGCAGCAGCCCGCAGACGATGCGCAGCAGGGTCGTCTTGCCGACCCCGTTCGGCCCGGTGATCTTGAGGAACTCGCCCGCGCGCACGGCAAAGGACACGTCCCTCAGGATGTGCCTGTCACCGCGCCAGCAGTTGATCGCTCGAGCCTCGAGCAGGGCCCCGTCGGGCAACATCGATCCTCCGCCCACTCCGTCCAGGTCGGTCGCCCGGAACGCGGCCGGCGAAGCGACTAAGTGGCTGCGAAGTCTAGCAAAACGCCCTTCAGTCCTGCGCTGCGGGTTGCCGCAGTCGGGGCCCTTCCAGCGGCTCGAGCAGTACGAGGTCGGCCCCCTCTTCTACGCGATCGCCCGGCTTGACCGCGAGAGACTTCACGGTTCCTTCCCAGGGCGCCGCCAGCGAGTGCTCCATCTTCATCGCTTCGAGGACGACGAGTATCGCGCCCGCGGGCACGAGCATTCCCTCGTGGACCCGCACCTCGAGGACGTGACCCGGCATCGGTGCGCGGAAATGGCCTTCGTGCTCGGCGGACGCGCGATGCTCGGCGCCGGTATCGACGTCGAATTCGAAACGCAGGCAATGCCGCTGCACCGCGAGTCCCGATGCGCCAGTCTCGACGAGTGCCTCGACGGCTCGCCCGTCGATACGACCGCAGACACGATCGCCGCCGGTCGATTCCGGCACCGCCGGCTCGAGGCTCACCGAGTACTTCTGCCCCGCCAGGGCGACCGTTACGTCGGGTCCCGACCGCGCGAGGCGCAACCAGTGTCGCTCGTCGCCGAGCTTCAGGGGCAAGCGCATGACGGGTGTCCCGTTCAGCCGGAAGCCTGCGGCCGAGCTCCACGGCGAGGCGCCGGTCGCGAGGCCCGGCCCCATCGGAAGGCGTTCGAGGGCCGCGGCGGCGATGACCCAGGCGTCCTGCGTCTCCTGCGCCGAGGCACCACCCGAGGGCTGCAGCGACTGCTCGAGCAACCGGGTGCTCAGCTCGCCTCTGCGCACAGCGTCGGCGCCGAGCACCTCCCACAGGAAGCGCGCGTTGGTACGAACGCCCGCGACGACCGTGTGCGCGAGCGCAGCGCGCAGGCGGTCGATGGCGCCGTCGCGATCTGGCGCCCAGGCGATGAGCTTGGCGAGCATCGGGTCGTAGTGGACCGTGACCTCGTCGCCCTCGCGCACGCCGCTGTCGACGCGCAGGTATTCCGTGGCTGGCGGGAATGCGAGGCGGCGCAGACGTCCGGTCGACGGCAGGAAGCCACGCTGCGGATCCTCCGCATACAGGCGCGCCTCGATCGCGTGCCCGCGCCTCTGGATCGCCTCCTGGCCGAGCGGCAGGCGTTCTCCCGCAGCCACCCGCAACTGCCACTCGACGAGGTCGAGCCCGGTCGTCATCTCGGTCACGGGATGCTCGACCTGCAGCCGGGTGTTCATCTCGAGGAAATAGTAGTCGCGGCCGTCGTACAGGAACTCGACGGTACCCGCGCCCCGGTAGTCGACCGCCCGAGCGGCAGCGACTGCCGCCTGTCCCATTGCCGCCCGGGTCGCGTCGTCGAGGCCGGGGGCCGGTGCCTCCTCGATGACCTTCTGGTGACGGCGCTGCAGCGAACAATCGCGCTCGAAGAGGTGTACCGCGCCACCATGCCCGTCCGCGAACACCTGGATCTCGACGTGCCTGCCGGTCTCCACGAACCGCTCGAGCAGCACGCGCTCGTCCCCGAAGGCCTTCGAAGCTTCGCGTTGCGCGGCGGCGAGCGCCTCCGCGAACTCGCTCGCCGCGCGGACCACGCGCATGCCTTTTCCGCCGCCGCCCGCCGTCGGCTTGATGAGCAGCGGGAAGCCGAGCCGGGTCGCCTCCGCGGCAAGCCGCGCGGCGCCCTGCTCGGCGCCGTCGTAGCCCGGCAGCACCGGCACCCCGGCTGCCGCCATGAGGATGCGCGCCTCGCTCTTCGACCCCATGCGCCGGATCGCGTCCGCGGGCGGCCCGACGAAGACGATCCCGGCCTCGCGGCAGGCCCGGGCGAAGGCTTCGTTCTCCGACAGGAATCCGTAGCCCGGATGGATCGCTGTGGCGCCCGCGTCACGGGCCGCCGCGAGGATCCGGTCGATGCGCAGGTAGCTGTCGCGCGCCGCCGCCGGACCGATCGCCACCGATTCATCGGCCAGCGCCACGTGCGCCGCATGCCGGTCCGCCTCCGAATAGACGGCAATCGTGCGCACACCGAGGCGTCGCGCCGTGCGGATCACGCGGCAGGCGATCTCGCCGCGGTTGGCAATCAAGACGCTTTCGAACATGTGCGTCCCTACATGCGGAAGATGCCGTACGGGGTCTCGCCCTCGTCGGGGCGGCAGGTGGCGGCCGCGAGCGCGAGTTCGAGCACGGCGCGCGTGTCGACCGGATCGATCACGCCATCGTCCCAGAGCCGGGCACTCGCGAAGTATGGATGGCCCTGGCGCTCGTACTGCTCACGGATGCCGTCGCGAAACGACTGCTCCGCCGTCTCGGGCCAGCTCTCTCCGCGCCGCTGCATGCCCTCGCGCTTGACGATCGCGAGCACGGTGGCCGCCTGCTCGCCCCCCATCACCGAGATGCGGGCATTCGGCCAACTCCACAGGAAGCGGCCGCCGTAGGCGCGTCCGCACATGGCGTAGTTCCCGGCGCCGAAGGAGCCGCCGATCAGCAGGGTGAACTTCGGTACCGAGGCGCATGCGACCGCCGTCACCATCTTCGCGCCGTCGCGCGCGATGCCACCGGCCTCGTACTTGCGGCCGACCATGAAACCCGTGATGTTCTGCAGGAACAGGAGAGGCACGCGTCGGCGGTTGCACAGTTCGACGAAGTGCGTGCCCTTGAGCGCAGACTCGGAAAACAGTACGCCGTTGTTCGCGACGATGCCGACCGGGTAGCCGCCGATGCTCGCGAAGCCGCACACCAGGGTCGTCCCGTACAGCGACTTGAACTCGTCGAGTTCCGAGGCGTCGACGAGGCGCGCGATGACCTCGCGCACGTCGTAGGGATGGCGCGTGTCGCGCGGCACGATGCCGTAGAGTTCGTCAGCCCGGTAGCACGGTGGACGCGACGCCGACGGCGGTGGCCGCGAGCCGTGGCGGTTCAGGCGAGCAACCAGCCTGCGCGCCATCCACAAGGCGTGTGCGTCGTTGTCGGCGAGGTGGTCGACGACGCCCGACTGGCGCGCGTGTACGTCGCCACCGCCGAGCGCCTCGGCATCGACCCGCTCGCCCGTCGCTGCCTGCACGAG
>JAGOXN010000443.1 GCA_018059685.1 Steroidobacteraceae bacterium
GAGTTCTTCATGGGAACGCTCTCCGTAGTGATGGATTCAGCCGGGACCCGGGCTAAATCATCGACGGAGGTGCGCGCGGACTCTGCGTGCGTCGGGGGGCGAGGAGCGGAGCGGGCGCCACGCGCGCCGCGTCGCGGCGCGCGACGGGTGCGAAGTACGCGAGGACGTCGGCAGGGACGGGCATGGGAGCTGCCGCGCCCGATGCCGCGAACATGCAGGGTGCCTCGTGCGCCGTGTCTCGATCGGCGGGCTGGGGCTCCTGCCCGAGTACGCGGATGAGCTCGGCGGACCTGCCGTCGCCGTGGCACATCTGCATCGTGATCGTGAAGCCGGCGCCTACGCCCGGCATGAAGCCGGACGGAATGAGCAGGCGGAATGCGAGCGCCGGCAGGACGAGCAGGGTCACCCACGTCCTGTGCATGCGTGCGTCCGAGCATCCTGCCACCATGCCGCGAGTCTAAGCGATGGGCCGACCCGTTCGCGACTCGCAGGCTTCCTTCGTTCGCTGGTGGATGATGTCGACGAGCCGCCGCGTTCCCGGTCCGCTCGAGTCGCGGTCGGCGTAAATGAGATACAACATCACGTAGCGCTCGCTGCCCTGTTCGAGTGGCAGCGGCACCAGTGCGCCGGAGTCGAGTTCCTCGCGGATGCTCTCCTGCGGATACCAGGCGAAACCGAGGCCCATGCAGGCGGCACGAATCGAAGTCGCCTTGTGCGTGACGGTCCAGCGCGTCTCGTTGAGCCATGCGCCACCGCGGGTGCGCTGCGACCCTGAGTCACGGACGACGAGATGCCGGTGCCTGCGGAGGTCATCCAGCGCGAGTGGGCGCGCGAGCACGTGCAGCGGATGAGACGGTGCCGCGGCGCACACGAAACGCACCTGCATCAGCGGGTCGCCGAGGAACCCGCCTGGCACGAATGGACCGATGGCGAAATCGACGCGGCCCTCGGTGAGCGCCTCTTCGCTGCCGCCGAGGACCGACTCGACCAGCTCGATCCGGGTCGCGGGGTACTCCTGGCCGAATTCCGCGAGGCATGCGAGCAGGAGCCACGTCGGGAAGATGATGTCGACCGCGAGCCGGATCTCGGCCTCCGAGCCGCTGGTGAGGCCCGCAGCCGCATGCTCGAGGCGCGCGGCTTCCTCGATGAGCATCTTGCCGCGCCGGTACAGCACCTGCCCGGCGGGCGTCAGCACGGCCTTGCGGCCCTTGATCTCGAAGACCCTAAGCCCCAGCAGGTCCTCGAGTTTCTTGATGGTATAGGTGACGGTCGATTGCGTCCGGTGCAGCCGCGCGGAGGCCGGTGCGTAACCGCCGGCCTCGACCACCGCCACCAGGGCGCTCCACTGATCCAGCGTTATGCGCGGAAGTGCCATTGATTCATGCCATAGATTGAAAGTAGCGAAATTATCGCCTTTTCAATTCATCTGGTAGATGGAAAATACCCCCCATTGAGCACAGTCGTGAGAACCAACCCAAGGGGATATTCGTGAACGCACAGCAGAACGTCTTCGATCTGGCCGGTCGCATCCTGATCTCGGCCATCTTCCTGCTCTCGGGCTTCAGCAAGTTCGGTGGCTTTGCCGGCACCCAGGGCTACATGGAGGCCATGGGCGTCCCGGGCGCGTTGCTGCCGCTCGTGATCGCACTCGAGATCCTTGCTCCCATCGCCATCATCGTCGGCTACCGGGTGCGCGGCGCGGCGTTCCTGCTGGCCGGCTTCACACTGCTCGCGGCCCTGCTCTTCCACCGCAACCTCGGCGACCCGATGCAGTACCTGATGTTCTGGAAGAACGTAGCAATGGCTGGCGGGTTGCTGCTCCTGGTCGCGCGCGGCGCGGGAGACTGGTCGCTCGACGCGCGGCGTGACGCACTGAGCGCACCGAAGGAGGTTCTGCGATGAGGACCCGCACCCTGCAGGCCGTGATCGAATCCGTGGCCGCGTCCGACGGGGCTGGCGTCAAGCTGCGCCGCAGCCTCGGCAGCGGACGCAACCTGCGCTTCGACCCGTTCCTGATGCTCGACGAATTCTTCTCGGACGATCCGGACGATTACCTCGCGGGTTTTCCGTCGCATCCGCATCGCGGCTTCGAGACCGTGACGTACATGCTCGACGGTCACATGCGTCACGAGGACAGCTTCGGCAACCGCGGCGATCTCGGACCGGGCGACGTGCAGTGGATGACGGCCGCACGCGGCATCATTCACTCCGAGATGCCGCAGCAGACGGCAGGCCGGATGCGCGGCTTCCAGCTGTGGATCAACCTGCCGGCAGCCGAGAAGATGAAGCCCGCGGCATACCGCGACATCCCCGCGGACCGCATTCCGACGGCCCCGCTCGATGGCGGCGGCGAAGTGCGCGTGATCGCAGGCGCCTTCCGGCAGGGCGACGCCGCGACCGTCGGTCCGATCGGCGGCCTGTCGACCGATCCGCTGTATTTCGACCTGCGGCTGCCGGCCGGCAGGGAGACGACGATCACGACGCCCCGTGGGCACAACGCGTTCCTGTACGTCTACGA
>JAGOXN010000444.1 GCA_018059685.1 Steroidobacteraceae bacterium
CGGCGGCCGGGGCGCGATGTTCCCGCAGCCCACGGCCCTCGCCCGCGAGGAGTTCATCGTCGTGGCGGCGCTCGATGCGGGCGAACGCGAAGCGAGCATCCAACTCGCCGCACCGCTCGATCGCGAGCTGCTCGACGAGCACTACGCCGGCTCGATCGAGGAGTTTTCGGGCGTCGAGTGGGATGCTCGTAGCGAGGCCGTCATGGCGCGCCGCGTGCGACGGCTCGGGGCACTCGTGCTGCGCGAGGAGCCGTTGCGCGCCGTCCCGCGCGAGCGCAGCGCCGCAGCCATGCTCGACGGGATCCGCGCGTTGGGTCTCGGCTGCCTGCCGTGGACCCGTGAACTCGAGCAATGGCGTGCCCGGGTCACGCTCGTCCGTGCCCATGATCCGCGCGGACCCGGCGACTGGCCGGATGTCTCTGACGCCGCGCTACTCGCCGGGCTCGAGGCATGGCTCGGCCCCTGGCTCGAGGGCATCACTCGCCGCACTCAGCTCGCCACACTCGACCTGCGCGGTGCCCTGCTCGGTCTCCTCGACTGGAATTCGCAACGGCGGCTCGATGAACTGGCGCCCACGCATATCACGGTGCCGAGCGCCTCGCGAATAGCCGTCGACTATTCCAGAGGTGAGCCGTCGCTCGCCGTGCGCCTGCAGGAAGTCTTCGGCCTCACGGAAACGCCGCGCGTCGTCGAGGACCGCGTGCCCGTCACGATGGACCTGCTCTCGCCGGCGCGCCGGCCCGTGCAGGTCACGCGCGACCTCGCGAGCTTCTGGGCCCGTGGTTACCACGAGGTCCGGAAGGAACTGAAAGGGCGGTACCCGAAGCACTACTGGCCCGACGATCCCCACGAGGCAACGCCGACCCGCCGCGTGCGGCCGCGCGACGGCAACTGAGCTGCCTCACCCTCCTGCGTCGTCCGCGTTCCCGTTCGCGGCACCCAGCGGGACAGTTGACACTGAAGCGTCGACACTCGCGGCTACGCGCTCGATGTCGCTGGACTACTCCGCCCGCAGCGCCTCGACCGGGTCGAGGCCCGCCGCGCGCACCGCCGGCAGGATGCCAGCGACGAGGCCGATCACGACGGAAAGCCCGAGCGCGAGCCCCATGAAAAGCGGCGAGAAGCTCACCGGCAACTGTCGCACGGTCTCGCCGAGGAGCCACGCGATGCCCGCCCCGAATGCGAGGCCCGCAAGTCCGCCGAGCAGCGAGAGGACGACAGCTTCGGACAGAAAGAATGCGAGCACCTGGTCCCGCTCCGCGCCGAGCGCACGGAGCAGGCCGATTTCGCTGGTACGCTCGCGGACCGCAATGGTCATGATGGTGAAGATGCCGACCGCGCCGACGAGCAGCGAGATGCTGCCGAGCGCCGCGACCGCGAACGTGAGTACGTCGAGCACCGAGCCCAGGCTGTCGAGCATCTGCTGCTGCGTCGTGATCGTGTAGTCCTCGTCGCCGTGGCGCGCCGTCATGATGCGACGAATGCCGGCGACGACCTCGTCGACCGGCGCGTTCTCCTCGTAGAGCACGTCGATTTCGAACAGGCTCTCCCGGTCGAAGAGCTCGAGCGCACTGGCCGCCGGAACGTAGACCGTGTCGTCGAGGTCGAACCCGATCATCGTGCCCTTCGGCTGCATGATGCCGACCACCCGGTAACGTTCGCTGCCGACCCGCACGCTGGCGCCGAGTGCATTCGCGTCCCCGAAGAGTTCCTGCGCCATCTTCGAGCCGAGCACGACCAGGCTGCGCGGCGCGCGCGGGTCGTCGGGCGGCAGGAAGGTCCCCTGCGCTACCTCGAAGCGGAAGGCCTCGGCAAACTCGGCGCCGACACCGTAGACCGTCACGCGTCGCTTGCGTCCGCGGCCCTCGACTTCGGCGTTGCCCTGGACGACCGGAACGGAGGCGGTCGCGTAGGGCGCGCGACGCAATGCTTCCGCGTCGTCGATGCTGAGTGGCCGCACGGTACCGAACACGCCGATCGAACTGCCCATGGTCCTGGCCGTGCCGGGCGTGACGCTCACGATGTTGGTGCCGAACTGCGTGAACTCCGCCACGACGAAGCGGCGCACGCCCTCGCCGATCGAGGTGAGCAGCACGACCGCCGCGACGCCGACGGCGATGCCGAGCGCGGTGAGCGAGGCCCGCAGGCGCTGCGACAGCACCGACCGGCCCGTGAAACGCACGAGGTCGGGGCCGCGCATGGTCAGCGCCTCCCGGCGAGCGCGATCACGGGATCGAGGCGGGCGGCCCGTCGCGCGGGCATGAGGCCGAAGACGACACCGCTCGCCACGGCGATCACGACTGCGGCGACGATCGCCCACACCGGCGCCCCAAGCGGCAACGCCGGATACATGCGGCCGATGACCCAGTTGGCCGCGAAACCGACCGCGAGGCCCGCGAGCGCACCGGACAGCGACAGCAGCACCGCCTCGGCGAGGAACAACGCCGTGATCTGTCGACCGCGCGCGCCGAGCGCCTTGAGCAGGCCCACCTCGGCCGTGCGCTGGCTCACGGCGA
>JAGOXN010000445.1 GCA_018059685.1 Steroidobacteraceae bacterium
CAACGACGCCGTGATCTTCATGGTTTCGCCCGAGCTGCCGTTCGGCGGGATCGGCAACAGTGGCATGGGGCGCTACACCGGCTGGTACGGGTTCGAGACCTTCAGCCACATGAAGCCGGTCATGCGGCGCAGCTTCCGCTTCGACGCGCCGCTGCGCTATCCACCGTACAGCGACAGGAAGGCGAAGCTTCTGAAGATGGTGAGGTGAGGCGTCTCCTCGGGCACCATGGTGGCGGCCTGATGCCGACCAGCGACGCAATGGAACGCCTGAACGCCGCGCAGCGCGAAGCGGCGACCCACGGGGAGGCGCGCCCCGGCGGCGTCGTGGCGACGCCGTTGCTCGTGATCGCCGGCGCCGGTACCGGCAAGACCAATACCCTCGCGCACCGCGTCGGGCACCTGCTGTTGAACGGTGTCGCCGCCGAGCGAATCCTGCTGCTCACGTTCTCGCGCCGCGCGGCGCAGGAGATGACGCGGCGCGCGCAACGTGTCGTGGCCGCCGCGCTGGCCGAGGCGAGCGGCGCTGCCACGGTACCGTCCGCCATGCGGCTGCCGTGGTCGGGAACGTTCCATGCGATCGGCGTGCGCCTCATCCGCCAGCATGCCGGCCGCGTCGGTCTCGATCCCAACTTCAGCGTGCTCGATCGTGGTGACGCGGCCGACCTCATGGATCTCGTGCGTCACGGTCTCGGCCTGACCAGGACGGACCGGCGCTTCCCGCGCAAGGACACCTGCCTCGCCATCTACTCGCACCGCGTCAGCACGCAACAGCCGCTGCGCCACACGCTCGAGACCGTCTACCCGTGGTGCCTCGACTGGGAAGCCGAACTCACCACGCTGTATCGGGCGTACGTCGAAGCGAAACTCGCGCAGCAGGCGCTCGACTACGATGATCTGCTGCTCTACTGGCACGTCATGATGCAGGATCCATCGCTCGCCGCGGCGATCGGCGGGCAGTTCGACCACGTCCTGGTCGATGAGTACCAGGACACGAACGTGCTCCAGGCGCAGATCCTGCTGGCGATGAAACCCGATGGGCGCGGCGTGACCGTTGTCGGCGACGATGCGCAGGCGATCTATTCATTCAGGGCCGCCACGATCGACAACATCCTCGATTTTCCCGAGAAGTTCTCGCCGCCCGCGCACGTGATCACCCTGGAGGAGAACTTCCGCTCGACGCAGTCCCTGCTCGACGCGGCGAATGCGCTCATGGCGGAGGGCGGGCGACAGTACCGCAAGTTTCTGCGCGGCGTGCGCGGCACCGGCGTCCGTCCGCGCTACGTCACCGTGCTCGACGACCAGGCACAGGCAGGCTACGTCATCGAACGCGTGCTCGACGGTCGCGAGCGCGGCGTCGACCTGCGTCGACAGGCCGTGCTCTTCCGCAACTCGGATCACAGCGACGTGCTCGAGCTCGAGCTCATGCGGCGGAACATCCCCTACGTCAAGTACGGCGGGCTCAAGTTCCTCGAAGCCGCGCACGTGAAGGACCTGCTCGCAGTGCTGCGCTGGGCGGACAATCCACGCAACCGGATGGCTGCATTCCGCGTGCTGCAGCTGTTGCCGGGCATGGGACCGGCGAATTCGGGGCGTGCCTGCGACGCGTTCGAAGCCGCGGGTTTCCACTGGCCCGCGCTCGCGTCACACGCCGTGCCGGCTGCGGCGCGCGAGCACTGGCCTGCATTCACGGCGATGATGTGTGCCATCGCCCGCGTGGATGCGCCGTGGGCCGGGCAGGTGACGCAGGTGCGCGCCTGGTACGAGCCGCAACTCGACCGGCTCTACGAAGTATCCATGGCCCGGGCCGGGGACCTCGGACAACTCGAGCGGCTGGCCGTGCAATACGCCTCGCGCGAGGCGTTCGTCACCGAACTCACACTGGACCCGCCACAGGCCAGCGGCGACCTCGCCGGCGAACCGCTGCTCGACGAGGACTACCTCGTGCTGTCGACTGTCCACTCCGCGAAAGGACAGGAGTGGCAGTCCGTGCACGTGCTGAACGTCACCGACGGCAGCTTCCCGTCGGAATTCGCCACGGGCCGGCCGGAGTTGATCGAGGAAGAGCGGCGCCTGCTCTACGTGGCGATGACCCGCGCCAGGGACGAACTGAACCTGATTGCCCCGCTGCGGTTCTATATTACGCAGCAGGCCCCGGGCGGCGATCGCTACGTGCACGGAGCGCGCAGCCGCTTTCTCAGCGACGGCGTGCTCGCGCGGTTCGATCGAGTCACGTGGCCCGACCGAGGCGAGCCGGCAGCGGCGTGCGTTGCGGACTCGGGCGCCCGGATCGACGTGGCGGCCCGGTTGCGCGAGATGTGGTGAGGTCGGGCCTGTCGCCGAGGCGGCGCGTCCGCGTGCCGGTGCCCGAGCTGCAGAGCTATTGCCCGTGGTCGCGGTAGCGCGACTGATCGCAGCCCTCCGCGATGAGGCCGCCTCGTGATCCAACAGTCGGCGCCGTCGGGTCAGGGCGACTCGAGTCGCAGCACCACGAACCGCGCACGCAA
>JAGOXN010000446.1 GCA_018059685.1 Steroidobacteraceae bacterium
TGTTCCCTCCCCGCCCCGGTCTACCAGTACCTCGCGGGAGGCAGCGCGGAAGGCGTGACGGCCGTGTCCAATCGTACGTCACTCGATCGCCTGTCGATCTGCCCGCGCATCCTGCGCGACGTGACCGATGGCTCGACGCGACTGCAGCTCGCTGGGCGCGACCTGCCACATCCGCTGATGCTGGCGCCCGTCGCCTACCAGGGCCTCGTCAACCCGCGTGGCGAGGCCGACACTGCGCGCGCGGCCGCCGCCGTGGATGCCTGCATGGTGGCGAGTACCCTGTCGTCCTGCACGCTGGAGGACATCGCGGCAGCGGCATCCGGCCCGAAGTGGTTCCAGCTGTACGTCCAGCCGCGGAAGGACGTGACGCTCGACCTGCTGCAGCGCGCCGAGTCGGCCGGCTACGCGTCGATCGTCGTGACCCTGGATGCGGCGATCCAGCTGCCGGGTCACGCGGCGCTGCGTGGAGGTTTCCGCCTGCCGGCGGAATGCGTGGCCGCCAACCTGCGCGGCTACCCGGAGGTCGACGCGCCTGGTGACCCGCGCGGCGGCCGGCGGATCTTCCGGGACGTCATGCGCGGCGCTCCCACCTGGGCCGACCTCGACTGGCTCCGATCCAGCACCGGACTGCCCGTGTGGGTGAAGGGCGTGCTGCATCCGGACGACGCAGTGCGCCTGCGCGATGCCGGCGTGGACGGGCTCGTGGTCTCGAACCACGGCGGACGGGCACTGGACCATGCGCCCGCGAGCCTGGCGATGCTGCCGTCGATCCGCGCCGCCGTCGGGCCGGCCTTTCCCCTGCTGTTCGACAGCGGCATCCGCTCCGGCACGGATGTCTACAAGGCCATCGCGCTCGGCGCGGATGCGGTGCTGATCGGCCGCCTGCAGGTCTACGCGCTGGCGATCGCCGGGGCGCTCGGCGTGGCGCACATGCTGCGCCTGCTGTGCGAGGAGCTCGAAGTCTGCATGGCCTTGACCGGATGCTCATCGTTGGACGAAATCCGCCGCGCCGGCTGCGTACGGCTCGCGGCCAGGGAGGAAGACGCATGCTGATTCCCATCGAACGCGTCCTGTCCAAGGCCGAAGTGCGCGAGTTCCGCGATCGGCTCGATCGCGCCGAATGGCAGGATGGCCTCGCGACCGCGGGTACGCTGGCGCGCGCCGTGAAGCGCAACCAGCAGCTCGCCGACGGTACCGAGCCGGCCGTGAGCCTCGGCATGCAGATCCTGCGCAGGCTCGCCGCGAGCCCGGCGTTCATTTCGGCGGCGCTGCCGAACCGCATCTACCCGCCGAAGTTCAACCGCTACCAGGACGGCGGCACCTACGGCGCCCATGTCGACAGCGCGCTGATGCAGGTGCCGGGCAGCGACGTGACGGTACGCAGCGACCTCTCGGCCACCTTGTTCCTCTCGGAGCCGGACGAATATGACGGCGGTGAACTCGAGATCGAGGGTCCCTTCGGCATCCAGGCGGTCAAGCTCGAGGCAGGCGACATGGTGCTCTATCCATCGAGCAGCCTGCACCGTGTCACGCCGGTCACGCGGGGTGCGCGCATCGCGTCGTTCTTCTGGATCCAGAGTCACGTCCCGGACGAGGGCGCGCGCACGCTGCTCTACGACCTCGACCAGTCCGTCCAGGCGCTGTCGCAGGCGCACGCACCTGACGATCCCGCGCTGCTCAAGCTGACGGGCGTCTACCACAACTTGCTGCGCCGCTGGGCGCAGACCTGATCATTCGTCGAATTGCCGCGGAGCACAGACTACATGCAGGAGTCACCGGGTTTCACGCATTTCCTCACGCAGACCGATGCGCTCGGCTACGTGGTACTCGTCGTGCTGCTCGCGATGTCGGTTACAACCTGGTACCTGATCGTGAGCAAGGCCTGGTCGAACCGGAAGATGCACCGGGCCGCGGGCGAGTTCCAGCGGATGTTCTGGGATGCCGCGGACATGAAGGTGGTGGCCGAGTTCATCCGTCAGCGGGGCATCAGCGACCCGTTCTCGCACCTCACGCACCACGGGTTGCGCGCCGTGGAACAGTATCGCGACAAGCGTGGCGGGCGGCTGATCGAGACCGGCAGTGCCGACGAGTTCCTGACGCGCGCGCTGCGCCGCGCCATCGAACAGGACACGGCCCGGATGGAGTACGGGCTGACCCTGCTCGGATCCGTCGCGTCGTCGGCACCGTTCGTCGGCCTGTTCGGCACCGTATGGGGCATCTACCACGCACTGCTCGCCATCAGCGTCTCGGGCGCCGGCACACTGGACAAGGTGGCGGGTCCGGTGGGCGAAGCCCTCATCATGACGGCACTCGGCCTCGCGGTGGCCATCCCGGCGGTCCTGGCGTTCAACGCCTTCGCGCGTTACAACCGCGTGACGCTCGCGGAACTGGACGGTTTCGCGCACGACCTGTTTGCATTCATGTCCACGGGCAACCGCAGTGAGAGCCTGACACCCGCCGGCCGGCCCGACGCAGTGCGCGCGGTCGCGGGAGCGGGCTGATG
>JAGOXN010000115.1 GCA_018059685.1 Steroidobacteraceae bacterium
CGCAATGGACGCCGGGTAGCGCGCACGGGTACCACATGCGGTCGTTCGGCTGGATCCTCGGTGAGATCCTGCGGCGCATCACCGGCCGTTCCCTGAGCAGTTACTTCGCAGAGCAGGTTGCGGCGCCGTTGGGGCTCGAGTACTGGATCGGGCTGCCGACGGAGTACCTGCCGCGCTGCGCCCGCCTGACCTTCCCGCCGCCGGCGACGATCCTGCCTCAGGTCACGCCGCTCACGGTGCGGGTGCTGACCGGCCCGTCGCGTCTGTTCGGTTACAACGACATGTGGAATCGCGCCGAGCTGCTGCAGGCGCAGATGCCGTCCTCCACCGGCGTCGGAACGGCGCGGGCGCTGGCGCGGATGTACGCCGCAACCATCGGTTCCGTCGACGGCGTTCGCCTCCTGTCAGGGGAGACGGTTCGAGCGGCGACGACCGTCCATTCGCGTGGGCCCGATCTCTCGATCCCCATCGAGACCTGCTTCGCTCTCGGTTTTGCGCGGCCGCCGATGCTCGTCGCGGGCTGCGGACCCGCGAGCTTCGGTCATCCCGGCGCCGGTGGCGCGACCGGGTTCGCGGATCCGGAGCACGCACTCACGTTCGCCTACGTGACGAACGACCTGCGCTTCGATGCGGCCGGGGATCCCAGGGTCTCGACACTGGTCGAGGCCGCATACGCGTGCCACGCGGCCGCCCCGCGCAACCCGGGGTGACTGCGGATCGTCACCGTGCGCGTGCGGCCTTCTTCCTGCCACGGGCGCGGCGACCCGTCTTGGCCGGCCGCTTCCGTCGGGCCACGACACGCTCGAGCTCCTCGAAGCTCCTGGTGATGAGCGGGCCGAGGCGGTCGATGTGGGGAGCAATGTCGGGGCAGCTCGTATAACTGAACCAGATGCGGTCGTGAAAGCTCACGATCGTGATGTTGAGCCCGATACCGTTCAGGATCATCGGCAGCGGGATGCTGCCCTGATACTCCGCGCCATGCATGTACAGGCGCTCGCGCGGGCCGGGCACGTTCGACAGGATGACATTGTTGATCCGGTGTGGCAGCGGCCAGCGCCCCGTGACCCGCTCGAAGAGGACCGGAACCTGGCTCACGGTCGTGGTCAGTCCGATTGCGCCGACCGACATCTTCGCCAGGCGCGCCTTGATGTCCTGCATCGAGTCACGGATGACCTCGAAGCGCTGGCGTACGTCGTCGATGTCCGTGCCAAGCGCGACGGGTACCGAGGCGACGGTATTCCCGCCTTTGACATTCCCTTCCTTGTTCAGGGAGATCGGCATGGCGCAGACGACCGACTCGTCGGGGAGGGCGTCAATCCCCTGCAGATAGCGACGCAGCGCGCCGCCGCAGACGACCAGCGCCACGTCGTTGATCGTGCTGCCGAGCGCCTTGCTCACGCCCTTGACCCGGTCGAAGGCGAACACTGCGTGGCCTATCTTGCGCCGCGCCGTGACGGGTCGACCGAAGATCGTTTCGGGCGCCCTGGCCGACAGCGGCGCGTCCTTCAGGTCCGAGACGAGCGTGAGTACGTTTCGCGCACCATGGACCGCGCGGCCGAGAACCTGCCGAGCCGCACCTGGTGTCAGCGGGAGCCCCTGGAGCAGGCTCCGGGCTGGTTGCGCAGCCTGCGACGGCTGTGCGCCAGCCGGCCGGCGCAGGTTCCAGACGGGTCGGGTGGATCGATCGTCCGCGTCCGGCGTGTACTGGCTGCTGAACAGGCGCACGGCCGTCGTACCGTCCGCGAGCGAGTGGTGGATCTTGGTGTATGTCGCGAAGCGGCGGTCGCTCAAGCCTTCGATCAGGTAGATCTCCCACATCGGCCGGCTGCGATCCAAGGGCCTCTCGTGCAGTCGCGCGAGCAGCTGCTCGAGTTCCTCGTCGCCGCCGGGGCGGGGCAAGGCGATACGGAACAGGTGCTGGTCCAGGTCGACGGAGTCGAGGACATCCCATTCCGGCCGCAGCGTCGATAACCCTTCCTTGCCGAGCCGGAAATTGAAGGGTGCGCGGTTGACGGGAAACCTGCGCCAGTGTTCGTGCAAGCGGCGGACGTAGTCACCGTCGCCGTTGCTGGGCAGGCGAAAAAGACTGCCCGCTGCGATGTGCAGGGGCGTGACTGGCGTCTCCATGAGGAAGAAGGACGCATCCATGAGACTCATTGCCTGCGTGGTCGCCATTGGTGTCTGCCTCGATCCGGTTCCGGCTTTGCCTGCTCGCGTCGATGCAGCGGGTCAGGGCGCGGCACTGATTTCCGAGTGCGCGCGCATCGCCCAGTCGATACGCCAAAAGGTCCTGCGATGCAAGAGGTCGCCTCGCGGAAAGCCCGGCGCTTCCAGGGAGGGCGCCCGATTGGTGCTAGCATCGATGTGGTCCGGCGCACGGTCACCGAGGCGGTGGGCGTCGGTCCGGTCTGATGAGAAACCAAGGGGGACCCGCGGCCATGCGTCGACTGGACGGTCTCAGTGCGTTTCTGCTGGCAGCGGAGAAACCGGGCGCCTTCCAGCACACGCTCAAGATCGGCATTTACGATCCGACGGATGCCGAGGGCGCCTGGACCTTCCAGAGGTTTCGCGACGACCTCGAACGGCACCTGTCGCTCGCACCGGCCCTGCGGTGGAAGCTGCAGCGCGTTCCCTTCAACCTGCACCGTCCATTGTGGGTCGACGATCCCGGCTTCGACATCGACTATCACCTGCGCCATGTCGTCTGCCCTGCACCCGGGGACAGTCGCGCACTGTGCGCGCTCATCTCGCAGCTCTACGCCTGGCCGCTCGATTTCAGCAAGCCGCTCTGGCTCCAGTGGTTCACGGAGGGGCTGCCGGGAGGACAGGTGGCGGTGATCACGCTCCTGCATCATGCGTACATGGACGGCACCGGCGCTTCACGTGCCATGGAACAGTTCCTCACGACGCGCCCCGGTATTTCGGCACTCCCGGCCGATCCGGCCAGCACCGCGCCGTGGCAGCCGGAGCCGACACCAGGCCAGCTGCAACTCGTGCTGTCGGCGCTGCGTGATATCCCGGCGATGCTCGCAGGGGGCATGCCACGGCTCGTCCGCGGAATTGGCGAGTTGCGACGCCTGCAGAGGCAGTATGAGGAAGCCAGGCGCGAACTGCCGCCCGATCCATTCAGGGACAGTCGCGACTCGCCGTTCAACATCCGTCTGAGTCACGGCCGGACCTTCGTCTTCGAGACGTTTCCGTTCGAGCGCATCAAGGGTATTGCGCAGCGGCTCGACGTCACGGTAAACGACCTGCTGCTGGCGTCCGCCTCCACGGTTTATCGGGACTTCATGCGCCAGCGCGGGTTCGACCCGGACAAAGGCCCGCTGATCGCCACGATTCCGGTCCAGCGGCGCCCTCCCAGGGATCAGGACGACTTCATCGGCAACCAGACGACCGCCGACTACACGTGCTTGCCCGTGCACGTGGCGGACCCGATGGAGAGACTGCGGGTCACGAAGCACTGGTGTGGCGTCATGAAGGAGCACATCAAGGCGTCGGCCGGTGCGGACACGCTGAGCCTGCTCGAGATCATCCCGCCGGTGGTCCTGCGGGTGCGGGAGTGGTTCCTGAGGCGCAGCAACAAGCAAGGCATCGGACTGGAGGGGAACGTCGTGATGTCAAACGTCGTCGGTCCCCGCGAACCTCTCTACTGGGGCCAGATACGACTTGCGAACTGGATCTCCATGGGGCAGGTCACGCAAGGCATGGGAATCAATGTCACCGTCTGGACGTATGCAGGAAACTTCAACCTGTCCATCCTGGCGGACAGGAAACTCCTGCCGGACGGCTGGGCGATGATCGAGCGCTTCCGTCAGGCGTTTGCCGAGTACGAGCGCCTGGCCGATCGAGGCAGGACCGCGGCCTGAGGTCGCAGCCGGAGCGCCGCCGCCGGGCCGAGGTTCACGCACCAGCCGGCGCCCTGGGCGCGCACCAGCGGCGTCGGTGGGCGCTCAGTTACTGCGCCAGCAATGCAATAAGGGGATTTACGTACGGAACCTCCGCCGGCCAGGCGTAATATCGAGCGATCGTTATGTAAGTGAGTACCTATCCGCGAGGTACCGGCATGAAGGCCCTGGTCGCGCTCGAACTCAATCGCCTGTCGGTCGAGGAGGTCAGCATCGATCGGCCCCGCGCCGGCGAGGCGCTGATCCGGATGAAGGCCGCAGGCGTCTGCCACTCGGACCTTTCGGTCGCCAATGGCACGGTGCCCATGCCGCTGCCGATGGTGCTCGGGCACGAAGGTGCCGGAGTGGTCGCCGAGGTCGGGCCCGGCGTCACGAACATCGCACCCGGCGACCACGTCGTGCTGTCCTTCGTGCCGGCCTGCGGGGAGTGCTGGTTCTGCCTTCGCAAGGAACCGCACCTGTGCGTCCGGTGCGACGCGGGCGGTCGGATGTGGGACGGCACGAGTCGGCTCGCGCTGCGTGGCCAGGAACTCGGCGCCATGTCGCAGCTTGGCTGTCTCGCCGAATACGCGGTGGTCCCGGCCGCGAGCGTCATGCCCATCGACCGGACCATTCCCTTCGCCAGTGCCGCGCTCGTGGGTTGCGCAGTGATGACCGGCGTCGGTGCCGTCGCGAACACCGCGCGCGTCGCACCGGGTTCGACCGTGGCGATCTTCGGCTGCGGCGGCGTGGGGCTCGCGGCCATCCAGGGCGCGCGACTGGTGGGCGCGAGGCAGATCATCGCGGTGGATCTCGCGGACAACAAGCTCGAGTACGCGCGCCGGTTCGGCGCGACGGATTGCGTGAATGCCGCCCAGGATCCGGTCGCGGCCGTGAAGGCGCTGACCGGCGGCTGGGGCGTCGACTACAGCTTCGAGATGACCGGCCGCCCCGCGGTCATGGAACAGGCCTATGCCGCCGCGCGCCGCGGCGGCAGCGTGTGCATCGTCGGCGTGGGCCGTTACACCGAATCGATGCAGCTCAACGCGCTGATGCTGTCCGGCGAGGCCAAGCGCATCCTCGGGTGCTTCTATGGCGATGCGAACTTCCGCGTGGACATGCCGAACCTGCTCGCGCTCTACCAGGCGAAGCGCCTCGACCTCGATGGCCTGATCACCCGCACCTACGACATCGGCGAGGCACCGAATGCGTTCGCCGATCTCGAAGCCGGACGCAATGCGCGCGGCCTGATTCGCTTCGACTGAAACACCGACCGCAGGCAGGGGGGCAGCATGAGCGACGGAAAGTCCCTGTTCGATCTCTCGGGCAAGGTATGTCTCGTCACGGGCGCGAACCGGGGACTCGGCCGCGCCATTGCCGTCGGGCTCGCGCAGGCGGGCGGCGACGTGGTCGTTGCATGTCGTGACCAGGCTGCCGGCGAAGTCGTCGCGAAGGACATCGAGGCCCTCGGGCGCCGCGCCC
Source organism: Steroidobacteraceae bacterium (assembly GCA_018059685.1). GTDB lineage: Bacteria > Pseudomonadota > Gammaproteobacteria > Steroidobacterales > Steroidobacteraceae > RPQJ01. The sequence goes on from JAGOXN010000115.1 coordinate 5,370, forward strand.
TGGTCGTGTCCTGCGACGTCGGCCGCTGGTCCGACATCGACGGCCTCGTGAACCAGACCTACCAGACCTTCGGGCGCTGCGACGTCCTGGTGAACAACGCCGGCATCGCACACGACCCGCTGCCGCTCGCAAACGTCGACGAAGCGATGTTCGATCGCTACTACCAGGTGAACACCAAGGGCCCCATGCGCCTCGCGAGCCTGGTCGCACAGCGCATGGCGGGCCACGGCGGCGGTTCGATCATCAACATCATCACGTTCGGGGCCGTCAAGGCGGGCGGCTATCTCTCGATGTACTGCTCGAGCAAGGCGGCGATGCGCTCGCTCAGCCGGGTCATGGCGGAGGAGTGGGCCCCTCAGGGCATCCGGGTCAATGCCGTGGCGCCCGGCCCCTTCGTGACCGACATGCTGCAGGATCTCGCGAAGTCCACCGACGGCTTCATGGAGTACTCGATCCAGGTGACGCTCCTGAAGCGCCTGGCAGAGCCGCACGAAATCGTCGGCCCGGTGGTGTTCCTCGCCAGCGAAGCGTCGAGCTATGTCACCGGGCAGACACTCGCGGTGTGCGGCGGAGGACTGTATCTGTGACGCCTCCCGCTGGCGCCAGCCGCGAGGAAACGCAGGGCAAACTGGACCTGCTCTCGGCGGCCGTGCTGAAGCACACGCCGGAGCAGTCCTACACCGTCGCAGACCGTTTCGAGGCCCTGGCCGCCGCGCATCCCGGCCGCCCGTTCCTGGTCTGGGAAGGCCGCGAGATCAGCTACGAGAGCGCCAACCGGGCGATGAACCGCTGTGCGCATTTCGCGCACGCGCAGGGGCTCGGGCCGGGCGACACCGTGGCGATGATGCTCGAGAACCGGCCCGAATTCCTCTACCTGTGGTTCGGACTCGCCAAGATCGGCTGCGTCCCGGCTCTCATCAACACGCACATCGGCGGCGCGGCGCTGCTGCACGCGGTCGGCGCGAGCACGAAGAGCAAGGCGTTCTTCGTCGGCACCGAGTGTCTCGCGCAGCTCGACAGTGTCGGCGGCCTCGAGGGCATGGCTGCACGGGTGCCGAGCTTCCTGCTCGATGACGCCGGGCGCATCGGCGACCGCGCCCCGAGCTCGAGCGAGGAGAACCCGCCGCGTGCGCTGCGCGCGGGCGTCATCGGCGAGAGCACCTTCTGCCTGGTGTTCACTTCCGGCACCACCGGCCTGCCGAAGGCCGCCCTCATCACCCACATGCGCTGGCTCGCGGTGGGCGACGGCTGGACGGCACTCTTCGGTCACGGTCCCGGGGACGTCTTCTACTGCGTGCTGCCGCTCTATCACGTGGCAGCCGGCATGTCGCTGCTGTCGCAGGTGCTCGCCTGCGGCGGCCGCATGCTGCTGCGACGGCGCTTCAGCGCCAGCCAGTTCTGGGACGACGTGCGCGCTCATCGCGTGACCGTCACCCAGTACAGCGGCGAAATGTGCCGCTATCTCGTGAACCAGCCGCCACGGCCGGACGATCGCGAGCACGGCCTGCGGATGATGTCAGGTGGTGGCGTCAACGGTGAGGTGTGGGCGCGTTTCCAGGAGCGCTTCGCCGTGCCGCATCTCATCGAGGGCTACGGCGGCACCGAGATCAACTGCGGTCTCATGAATCTCGACGGACCGATCGGCAGCTGCGGGCGCATTCCCTTCAAGGAGCGCAGCAACGCGCGGCTCGTGCGCTACGACCTCGAGACCGGCGAGCATCTGCGCCATGCGGACGGCACGCTCATCGAGTGCGCCCCCGGCGAGGTCGGCGAGCTGATCGCCATGATCGTGAAGCTTCCGGGCATTGGTGCCGGACGCTACGACGGCTACACGGATCCTGAGGCGACCGAAGCCAAGGTCCTGCGCGATGTGTTCCGGCCGGGCGATGCGTGGTTTCGTAGCGGGGACCTGTTCCGCCGCGACGAGGACGACTACTACTATTTCGTCGACCGCGTGGGCGACACTTTCCGCTGGAAGAGCGAGAACGTCTCGACGACGGAAGTGGGCGAGGCACTCGGCGCATTCCCGGATCTCGAGTCGATCACGGTCTACGGCGTCGAGGTGCCCGGCGAGGAAGGCCGCGCCGGGATGGCGGCCCTCGCGTTGAAGCCGGGCGCGAGCTTCGATCCGGCCGCGTTCTACGGGCTCGCGAGTACGACGCTTCCTTCCTATGCCGTGCCGGTCTACCTGCGCCTCCTGCGCCAGGCCGACATCACCACCACGTTCAAGCTGCGCAGGACCGACCTGCAGAAGCTCGGATTCGAGCGCGGGCCGGAGGGCGATCCTGTCTACGTGCTCGATGCGGCCCGGCGCACCTATGTACAGAGGAGCTGAGCGATGCTGGCAAAGAGACTCGACATTGACGCCGAGAGTCTCGGCGACCCGGAAGCCGCGCACTGGAGCAGGTTCACGGCACGCAAGGTGGCGCTCGTGGCGACCCCCGTCGGCCTGCAGAACTCGAAGTACATCCTGGGAAAATGGGTCGATGGGCAGTTCGGCCAGACGGGCGCGCTCGGTCTGCAGGCGGCGCACAATGGCAGCGAGCTCGCCTTCCGGCTCGAGTGGGAATGCGCAACGCGCAGCGATGCTTCGCTCGACAACGACCAGTTCGCCGACGCCGCGGCACTGCTCTTTCCATTGAGCGAATCCGCGCCGCTCATCATGGGAGCAGAAGGCGCGCCGGTGAACATCTGGCACTGGCGTGCGGATCGCCCGAA
>JAGOXN010000116.1 GCA_018059685.1 Steroidobacteraceae bacterium
GAATGCGCGACCACGCTTCGCTTCGGGAAAGAGATGACTCACGTAGCTGTATACGACGGGCAGGATCGCCGCGACCCCCAGACCCTGCAGGAAGCGAGCCGCGAGCAGGATGGCAAACCTGGGTGCCGCGGCCGCGAGGAACTCGGCCGCGGCGAAGACCGCGAGCCCGCAGAGCACCATGCGCCTGCGGCCGACCTGGTCGGCCAACCGGCCCATGATCGGCGCAAACACCGTCAGCGCGATGAAGTACAGCAGCAGGACGAGCGCGGCAAAGCTGACCGGGATCCCGAAGTGCCGCGTGATGCTGGGAACAACGGGGACCTGGAAGGTGGCCGCCTCGATGGTCACGAATGTGCCGGCCAGCAGGCACGCGTAGATCTTCCAGGCGCTGCGCGATTCCATGTTCGAGGTCTCGTGGCGAGGCTGCGCTCATCCGGCGCTCGGCTCGCGCTTCAGCGCCTGAAGCGCAACAGCCCGTCCGCGTCGTCCGTGAAATCCCGCTTGCTGCCCGCGATCCGCCGGGCCCGTTGCACGACCGGAGTGGTGTACGAATAGCACACGCCTTCCGGCAGGCCGTCACCGATGGCGGGATGCTCGCATTCCGGCTCGGTGACGTAGCGGCGGCTCTGGGCCACGAAGTAGCCACGTTGCAGCATGAGCGCGGCCTCGAACGCCTCAGCCGGGAACGCAGCCTGCGTCCAGGCATGGAATCCCCGCATCATCGGTTGGCCAGCATGCGCCACGGGCTCGACGACTGCGTGCCCGACGCACACCCAGTCGTGCACCGTCCGGCCATCGCAGTCGACCCGGGCTTGTATCCGTCCTTCCCGCTCGTCCGTAACTGCGATGTCGTAGAGGCGGACGAGACCGTCCTCGAGCGCATGCGTGAGCGCGAGTGCGGTCATGTCGGTCACGTGCGTGCAACTCGAGCGGGTCTCGATCATGCGACGCACGAACGGCGTGCCGTCGAGTCGCTGGCCGATGAGCACGGCGAGATGCCTTTCGGACTCGGGGCAGGTCGTGAAGGGGTGTCGCACGTAATCCGGTTCGATGGCCGTGACCCGCTCCCCGTCGTGGCGCAGCACCAGGCGGAAGGCGTGGTTGCTGTCCTCGAGCTCGACGGTGACATGCCGTGCAGCGACGCGGAGCCGCACGCGCCGGCGAAAGAGTCCGCTGCCGTAGTCCGGGTTTGGCGGGAGCATCTCAGCCGAGCGCGCCGGCCGCCCTGGCCGCGGCGCAGCGCTGCTCGTCGTAGCCGAGCACGTCGCGCAGCACCTGTGCCGTGTGCTGGCCTGCGGTCGGCGCGATGGCAGGTTCCGGCCACTGCTCGCCCAGGAACCGCACCGGGAAGCCCAGCATGTCGGCCCCGTGCTGCTCGTGCGGCATGACCTTGAAGCGCGCCTTGAACTGTGGATCGTCGACGATGTTCCGCGGCGTGTTCACCGGTGCAATCGGGGTGTTCGCCTCGACGCTGAAGGAGAGCCATTGCTGGCTGGTCCGCGTCTTGAAGATCGTGCGCAGTTCGGCCTGCAGCTCGCGGTTGCCACGTGCGTGGTCCGCGTACTTCGATCCGGGCCACTTCTCGAACAGGTCCATGCGACCGACGCCGGTGCAGAAATTCTTCCAGAACGCCTGCTCGGAGGCCATGAAAAGCACGTGGCCGTCGGCAGACTCGTAGATCTGGTAGCGGACGCCTTCACGCATGCCGGCCGTGGCGACCGGGCGTCGCTTGTAACCGTCGGCCTTGTTGCCGGTGACGATATCCTCCGGCCGTGCGTAGGCCATGTGGCTCTCGCTGCGGTACCAGTCGAAGGCCGCCGCCGCATCGCTCTGCGCGAGATCCATGAAGCAGCCCTGGCCGGTCGCCCGGGCGCGCAGCACGCCAGCCAGCACGGCGAGGCCACCAAACAGCGGTGCCGCGTTGATGCCGATGCCGACGTGCTCCGGGATGTAGCAATAGCCTTCGTCGTCATACGCGGGCTGGCAGGCACCCGACCACGTGTCGTAGGCGATGCCGTGCGACGGCATGTCCTTGTACGGGCCCGTCATGCCGTAACCCGACACGGTGCAGAAGACGATCTTAGGATTGATCCTGCGCAGGTCCTCGTAGCCGAGACCATATTTCGCCAGCGCGCCGGGCTTGGAGGCCTCGATCACCACGTCGGCGCCCTTGACCAGTTCGCGGTAGATCTCGCGCGCAGCCTCGACCTTGAGGTCGAGCGTGATGCTCTTCTTGCCACGGTTGAGGTGGTAGTGCATCAGCGACACGCCCTGGATGATCGGCCAGGTCATCTCGCGGATGTAATCCCCGGCGGGCGACTCGACCTTGATGACGTCGGCGCCAAGATCCACGAACGCGGTCGTGATGGCGGCGGGCCCGAGAATCGAGCTCTCAATGACGCGCAGGCCTGCGAGCGGGGCGGGTTGTGTCACGTTATTCACCGGGTTTCATTTTGAATCGTCGACGCCATGGGCCTGGGTCGCCCAGCTATCGCCATTCGGCACCAGGTAGCGCATGCATAGCCTGCGCGATGCGAATTTCCAGCGGCCATCGGCGATGGCGTAGGTGTCCTCGTAGTAGCCGGCACCGACCAGACTGCGGCCATCCACGACGGCACGCAGGTCCAGGTAGCAGACGCCCCGGGCCCCGGCGCCGTCGAAATCGATCACGTGATTGTGGATGAACGGCTCGAACACGTTCGGTCCCAGCAGGCCCTGGTAGGCGGCGCGCAGGGCCTCGCGGCCGCGCGCGGGCGTGCCGGTCCCGAGGTCCATCACTCCGTCCGGCGTGAACAGGTCGAGGGCGCCCTCGACGTCGCGCGTCCACACGCAGTGCGCGTAACGCCGCGGCAGGTCGCGAATCTGCTCCAGGTGGAGCAGGCGCCGGACGTCGCTTTCGAGGCACATGGCTGTACGGGACGACCCGACGGGCGGAGCCCCCGCCGGGCCGTGGACTCATCCCGCCGGGCTACCTGGCCGCCTTGACGGGCTTGCAGCGCTTCACCGGCTCGATGCCGGTGAGCTTCGCGAGGTTGAGTCCGAGGATCTTGGCCTTGTCCTCGTCGGTCACCTGGGCGTAGCCCCATTTCTCCTGCAACTCCTCGGGCATGTCGAGGTTCTTGATGTAGTCGACCACCCGCGGCAGGTCGTCGAAGGGCAGGTCGAAGCCGAGCACGATCTTGTCGGCCGGCACCCACTGCAGCGCGGTACCGATCGCGTGGTAGCCGCGATACGGCGAGCGCTGGTACCAGCCGAAGATGCCCGACAGGCTCATGTAGAGGTTCTGGTGCTTGCCGCACAGGGCGATCAGTTCCTCCGTGTAGGGCCAGCCCGCGTGATAGGCGATCATCTTGAGGTCCGGGAAGTCGAGCGCCACGTCGTCGAGCTGCGTCGGGTGGCAATGCCGGTTCGGCTGCGGGCACACGTAGCTCACGCCGGTGTGCAGTGTCAGTGGAATGCCCAGTTCCTGAGCCTTCTCATAGAAGGGCCAGAGTCGCTTGTCGTTGATCGGGCCGTCGTCTTCCGGCTGGTAGACCTTGCAGAGCTTGGCGCCCTTCTCCTTCACCAGGTATTCGAGTTCCCAGTTGGCATGCTTGACGCCGCGCTTGATGACCGGTCCGACGTTCGCCTCGAGGTACATGCGGTCCTTGTAGGGCTCGATCTGCTGCAGCATGAAGCCATTGGTCGAGAACGACACCACCCCACCGGTGATGTCCATCATCGGCTCGCGCAGGCAGAACGCCACGTCGCAGCCCGCCTTGTCCATGTAGGGCGCAAGCTCGCTCGCAAGCGGCTGCGGCCAGGGATCGTCCATGCTGCGCCCCGACCACGCGCGCAGCACCCCGCTCACGCTGGAGTGGAAGTGGTGCATCCCCGGGTAGTAACCGATCTCACTGAGCGTCTGCACGTTCATGAAGTGGAACTCGGTCATCGCCACGAAAAAGTCTTTTGCGCTCATGAATCGGGTCCTGGGTTGGGAGTCGGAGGTGGGGAGGGCGGCGGCACGTGTCGATCACGCGCCCGGTTCGTCGCCGTGGGTGCCGACCGGGTGCCGCTGCGAAGGGAAAGAGTATGGGCCATGGCAAGGGACGGTCAACACGTCGAGGACGACTGCGATCCCGGCGGCGGCCCGAGCCGTGCCTACGGCCTCGGGATGCCCGTGATGCGTAGACCCGCCGCTGGCACCTTGTAGCGCTGGTTCATGGCGATGAGGACCGATGTCAGCGCCTCCGCGGCCGCGGAATTGGCCAGCACGCCTGCGTTCCAGGCGCCGAGGCCGATATCCCGGGCGAGGCCGATCACCCGGTCCGCTGCCTCGCGATCGTCGCTGCACACGAGCACGTCGCATTCGATGACGTGGTCGAGATCCTTGAGGTGATGCGCCGAGATGTTCTGGAATGCCGAGACTACCTTGACCTCGGGGCCGAGCAGTTTCTGGATCGCCTCCACCGCCGAGCCAGCACCCGGCAACTGCACCCGGTTCACCTTGGGCGGCATGAGCGGAACCGTGACGTCGACGAGGATCTTGCCGGGCAATGCGTGGCGCACTTCCTCCACGGTCGGCCGCTGTGCGGCATACGGCACGGTCAGCACGACGATCGCCGCCGCCGCCGCCGCGGCCGGGTTGCCCAGGCCCCGGACCACCTCGCGCCCGAGGGCCGCGTTGATCTCCTTCGCCGCCTGCGCGGCTTTCTCGGCCGAGCGGCTGCCGATGATCACCGGGTAACCGGCGTGCGCCCAGCGAAAGGCGAGACCACTGCCTTCGCTGCCGGATCCGCCCAGGATCGCGATCACGGGACGCGCTTCGGTCTGCATGCCGGCTTCTCCTGCTCCGCTCAACAGCGTCGACGAAATGAGGCTAAGAACCATTCTGTATAGCAAGCAACCGGGCCCGTGTCCTAGTCCGTTGGGGTGATTCACCTCAATCGTCCGAGCGGACGAGGCTATCGAGGTTCAATCCTGCCAGTCTTCAACTATTCCCTCCCATCCGACCCGATCGGGCTGGCTCGCACCCCTCGATGCGTGCCCTTGCCCCGATCGTACCCGCAGGACGTCCAGGAGCCATTGACGTGACAACCCCCACACTGCCCGACGTGGAGACGGACATCCTGGTCGTCGGATCGGGCGCCAGTGCGCTCACGGCCGCTCTGACCGCCGCCGCGAATGGTGCACGCGTGCTGATCATCGAGAAGAGCCACTGCTACGGTGGCACCTCGTCCACCTCTGGCGGTGTCGTCTGGGTGCCCAACAATCACCTCATCGCCGCGGCGGGCGGTTCGGACAGCGAAGCTGAGGCACTCACCTACCTGCGGCAGCTTGCGGGCCAGGACGCCAGCGAGGCGCGCATCGTTGCCTTCGTCAGGCAGGCGCCGCGCATGTTTCGTTTCCTCGACGAAAAATGCGGGCTCGAGTTCGAATCCCTGGAGCGATACTGCGACTATCACCCCGAGCTGCCCGGTGGCAAGCCAGGGTTCCGCAGCTGCCAGGCCCTGGCGTTCAACTCGAACCTGCTCGGGCGTGACATCGCGAGCATGCAGGAGCCGGCCGCAGCCACCGTGGCTTTCGGCCGGATCAACTGGACCGCCCGCGAGGCGCACACACTGGTCACGCAGGCCAAGGGCGCGAAGACCACCTTCATCCGGATCATGGCACGGTATTACCTGGATCTGCGCCAGCGCTGGAAGACCACGCGGGATCGCCGCCTCACCGGTGGCAGCGCGCTGGTCGGCCGCCTGATGCTGGCGCTCAAGCAGCGCAAGGTCGGGGTGCAGCTTTCGACGCCGCTCACGGACTACCTCGTCGAGGACGGACGAGTGGTCGGTGCGGTGGTGGCGAACGATGGCCGGACCCAGCGTATCCGGGCGAAGCGCGGCGTCATCGTGTGCTCCGGCGGCTTCGAGCGAAATGCAGCACTCCGCGAGCGCTACCTGCCGCAACCGACGACCACCGCGTGGGCCGGGGGCGTCCCATCCAACACGGGCCAGCCGGTCGAGGCGGCCATGCGCATCGGCGTCGCGATGCACAACCTCGACTCCGCCTGGTGGTCACCGGGTTTCAAGCTCGCCGACGAGGATCGCGCGCGGCCCCTGTTCGTCGAGCGTGCGCTGCCAGGTTGCATCATGGTCGACCAGGACGGGAAGCGCTTCTGCAACGAGGCCGCCTCGTACCACGTGACGGGCGGGATCATGGCGCGCGGCGGAGCAAAGACGGCGCCGGGCTGGCTCGTGTTCGATGCACGCTACCGCGGCAAGTATGCCCTGGGCCCGTTGTTCCCGGGCCCGCCGAAGATGGACGAATGGCTCAGGCCGTCGATGAAGGCCATCCTGAGAAAATCCGACACCGTTGCGGGCCTGGCGTCACAGATGGGCGTACCCGCGGACGCATTCGCCGCCACGGTCGCGCGATTCAACACCATGGCGACGGCCGGCAAGGACGAGGACTTCCATCGCGGTGAGAGTCTCGTCGATCGTTACTACAGCGACCAGGCGGTGAAGCCCAATCCGTCGCTCGCAGCACTGGAGAAGGCGCCGTACTATGCGTTGCCGATCTTCCCGTGTGAGATCGGCACGAACGGCGGAATCCTCACGGACGAGCACGGCCAGGCATTGACGGAGCAGGGTGCGCCCTTGCCCGGTCTCTATGCCGCCGGCAACTGCTCGGCCTCGCCGATGGGCAAGGCGTATCCGGCGGCCGGTGCGACGCTCGTCTCCGGCATGACCTACGGCTACATTGCGGCACGACACGCGCTCGGGGTGACCGACTGATGACCGGATACCGGAATGCCGCCCAGCGGCTCAGTATGAAATCCGTCGAACTGGTGCGGGCCGGCGCCCGGGATGCCTGGCTCGACCTGTTTGCCGAGGATGCCGTGGTGGAAGACCCGGTCGGGGTCTCGCCCTTCGATCCGAGCGGGAAGGGACACAAGGGCCGCGCCGCCATCGCGGCGTTCTACGACCGGATCATCGCCGGGGCGGGCCGGCTGGATCCCGTGCTCCACGCCTCGTATCCCTGCGGTGACGAATGTGCGAATGTCTGGACGGCGCGTTTCACGCGGCCGGACGGCTCGGTCACGGAGAATCCGATGGTCGCGATCTACAGGGCGAACGCGGCGGGGGACAAGCTCGTCTCGCTGCGCGCGTTCTGGGACACGACTGCGCTCGACCGCAAGTAGGCACGCCCGGAGGCACGGGCGAACCGGTCCCTGCCGTCAGCGTCGCTGGTCGCGTCCATATGACGCATCAATTCGCGCCAGCGATCTCACACGATTCGCTTGGCTTTCACGCCACTTTACCCTAACTTCCGCATCCGCGATCGCACGATCGCATCCATCATCCAAGAGGTCATCGTTCACCCATGGCAAAGGCCAAGAAGTCCGCTCGCAAGCCCGCGAAGAAGCCCGTCCCCAAGGCAATGACGCCGATCAAGGGCGTGTTGAGCAAGTCCGCGCTGATCCAGCACCTCGCCGGCACCACCGGCGCCGCCGCCAAGGACGTGCGTGCGATCCTCGCCGCGCTCGAGTCCACGATTCAAGCCGCCGTCGGCAGAAGGGGCGGTCGCACCTTCGTGCTGCCCGGCCTCCTGAAGATCACGGTGACCAACGTGCCCGCGAAGAAGGCACGCAAAGGCATCAACCCGTTCACCGGCCAGGAAACGATGTTCAAGGCGAAGCCCGCGACCGTGAAGGTCAAGGTCCGCCCGATGAAGAAGCTCAAGGACGCCGCGAGCGCCTGACCGCGCCTCCGTCCGCACTTCGGGTCGGGGCGGCGACTTCCCGTCGCCCTGACCCGGCTCGGATCGCCAACCCTCGCAGAACCACTCCTGCGCGCGGCTCGGCCGTGAAGCGGATTGAAATGAGGGTGGCGCGCCCACGAGATTCAATCCGGCCAATCAGCGTGTCTCAGCGTTCGTCACCAGGCATCGGGGCAGCTTTCGGAGCCTGCTTCAAGAACTTGAGCATGTCCTCGGGACGGGCGTCGCTATCCGCTCCGAGAGGGAGGTCGGCGCTCACGGGCCGGCGCGGCTTGAGCGCGCCACTCTGGTAGGCGAGTTCGAGAGCAGCCTCGAG
>JAGOXN010000117.1 GCA_018059685.1 Steroidobacteraceae bacterium
TTCGGCCGAATACCTGGGTCTCATCGAGGATCACCTCGAGGGCCGACGCATCCGTTTTCGCTACGCGAGGCCGTTCACGGCGGGCGGCCGATTGCCCCCTGCCGAGGCATTGCACGACGGCCTGGTGTTGCTCGGCGGCGGACCCTGGGGCAGTGCGGGTGGACGTGACGTCCCGACACTGAAGCCGGAGGTGGAGTTGACACGCGTCGCGCTGGCGCGGGATCTGCCCATCCTCGGGATCGGCCTCGGTGCGCAGATCCTGGCCATCGCCTCCGGGGGCGGAGCCGTCCCGTCCGCGCTCGAGTTCGAGGTCGGCGAGGCGCACCGCTGCCATCCGGACGCGCTCGCGGCCTTCCTGCCGGAACGTTACCCGCTCGTGATCTACGGCCGCGACCGCCCCGATCCACCGGCGTCGGCCCGGGTGCTGTCCCGCGACGGCGCCGGGCGACCCGCGCTGTTCCAGGTGGGCGAGCGGGCGCTCGGCTTCGCCGGGCATCCGGGGACCAAGCCCGCCATCATCGAAGACCTGATCATGGAATTCGAGGACGGCCCCCTGGACCCCGGTCCGGCGCTCGAGCGCCTGCGCGCCGTCCGCCCGGCGCTCGAGGACGCGCTGGTGCCGATCATGACGGGCGTGGTGCGGGTGCTGGGACTGATGGAATGAAGGACATCGGAACACGTATTGCCAGCGGACCCCGATTACATTAGGGTGCGCTAATACTTCGCCGCGCAGCGGTGTTGCGGCGCGTCATCGCGAACGGGAGACCCGCGCATGGCCAAGCTCATCATAGTCATGGCGAACACCGACCCGCGCAACGGCGAGGAGCTCGGCGCGCCGATCTTCCAGGCTACCGTCGCTGCGGCGATGGAGTACGAGGTGGACGTGATCTGCACGGCCACCGCAGGGCGCCTGATGAAGAAGGGCGTCGCCGAGAAGCTCGTCGTGAAGGAAGGGTCGCCCAAGACGGTCTACGACTTCATCAAGGACGCCGCCGAGGCGGGTGCGAAATTCTACTGCTGCTCGCCCAACCTCGACCTGTTCGACATGACCAGGGAGGACCTCATCCCGGAGTGCTCCGGCATCATCGGCGGGGCGCACCTGATCGAGGAAGTCATGGAGAACGACGTCAAGGTCCTGACGTACTGAGCACGAGGGTCGGACACCGGCCCGGGGGATGCATGGGACACGCCGGCACGCGGGTTCAGAAGTACATCGGTGATCCGGTGTCGGACGCGCCGCCGGTGGACCGCGCGAAACTCGAGGAGATCTTCGCCGACATCCAGGCGGACCTGCGCTTCGACCACGAGCTGAACGGCTGCCTCAACTGCGGCATCTGCACCGCGACCTGCCCCTCCGCCCACTACTACGACTACAGCCCGCGCGAGATCGTGCAGCTCCTGTGGACGGAGAACCTCGAGGGCATCTACGACGCCATGCAGGAGAAGATCTGGGCCTGCGCCCAGTGCTACACCTGCGCGGCGCGCTGCCCCTTCGGCAATTCGCCGGGCGGCCTCGTCATGCTGATGCGCGAGGTCGCGATCAAGCACGGCATGGAGTCGGCGAAGAACGTGTTGCGGCCCTTCAGCCGCGTGATGCTGAAGCTCATCTCGACCGGCAACCAGCTCTCGCCGGACATGATCAGCAAGGATGCCTTCCCGGACTGGGGCCCGAACATCTCCAAGGTGGAGGCGCCGCTCGCGGTGCTGCGCAAGGCCATCCCGATGCCGACGCTGCACACGACGAGGACCGCCTGGGAAGTGAATCTCAAGACGTCGGTCGAGCTCTACACGATCTGGGAAGAGACCGGCGTGCTGGCGAGCCTCGAGACGATCGACAGGAATCTCCATGACGTCATCGCCGACATCATGGACGAGAAACGCGACGAGCTCGCAGAGTGGCTCGAGGAACAGGAGGAGGACTGAACCATGACGACGGATGCCAGGACCCAGGCCCCGGGCGAGCGCTTCACCGGACACGGTCCGGAGTGGCGCGACGCGAACCTGAGCCGCCAGGACGCCGCGACGGCGACCGTCTGGGTCGAGCAGGTGATCAACAGGCGCTCCATGCTGACGCAGAAAGACCGCGTCGAGGACGTGCGCGACCTCATGTGGGAACTGGAGAAGGACGGCGAGATCGTCGTCCACCGCGTGGGCGAGGAGCATCAGCCCGTCACGGTCAAGACGCTGTATGGCTGGGACAAGAAGATCCCCACCACGCGCCTGTGGCACCACAAGTCCTGCGGGCAGTGCGGCAACATCCCGGGCTACCCGGCGTCGCTGCTGTGGATCATGAACCAGCTCGGCACCGAGTACCTCGACGAGACCGACCAGACCTCCTGCACGGCGTGGAATTACCACGGCTCAGGGATAGGCAACATCGAGAGCCTCGCGGCCGTGTTCCTGCGCAACTTCCACCAGGCCTGGGTGTCGGCGAAGGCGCAGGGCCTGCCGGCGAGCTACTACTATCCCCTGGTGCATTGCGGCACGTCCTTCGGCAACTACAAGGAAGTCCGCGGCTACCTGCTGCGCTCGGCGAAGCTGCGCGAGAGCGTGAAGAAGATCCTCGCCAAGCTCGGCCGCCTCGTGGATGGCAAGCTCCTGATCCCGGAAGAGGTCGTGCACTATTCCGAGTGGCTGCACGTGGTGCGCGCGCAGGTGGCCGAGCGGCGGGTGATCGACTGCAGCCACGTTCGCGCCACCATCCACCCGGCCTGCCACGTCTACAAGATGGTCCCCGAGGACGTCGTCTACGACGACGACGTGCTCGACGGCAACCGCGTCGCGGTGTCGACGGGCATCATGCAGTCCCTCGGCACCCAGGTCATCGACTACAAGACCTGGTACGACTGCTGCGGCTTCGGCTTCCGCCACATCATTTCCGAGCGCGAGTTCACCCGTTCGTTCGCGATCGACCGCAAGCTCCGCGTGGCGCAGGACGAGGCGCACGCCGACGTCATGATCGGCCACGACACGGGGTGCATCACGACGCTCGACAAGAACCAGTGGATCGGCAAGGCCGCGGGCAAGGCGGTGGACGTGCCGGTGCTGGCCGACTGCCAGTTCGCCGCGCTCGTCTGCGGCGCGCATCCGTACAAGATCGTCCAGTCGCACTGGCACGCCTCGTCGACCGAGACGCTGATGGAGAAGCTCGGCATCGACTGGCAGGCGAAGAAGGCGGAGTTCGAGGCGTACCTGAAGGAGGTCGCCGCGGGCAGGATCGAGAGTCTCTACGACCCGCGGCGCATGACGACGTCCGGGCCGGGCTACAGGAAGGTCGCTGCGACGCCATGAGCAAGCCAATCCTGATCGTCGGTGGCGGGCCGACCGGCCTCGCGGCCGCGCACGCGCTCGCGCGCGTCGGCCAGCCCAGCGTGCTGGTGGAGAAGGCGGTCCAGCTCGGCGGGGCGCCCATCCTCTCCGGTTACGCGAAGCTGGTACCGTCCGGCGAGTGGGCCCGGGACGCAATCGGCGGCATGGTCGACCGCGTCCTCGACGATCCGCTCGTCGAGGTCCACGTGGGCGCCCAGGTGACCGCCTTCTCGGGGAGTCCCGGTGCGTTCGCCGCCGAGGTCTCGGACGGCCGCCGGGCCGAGGTGGGCGCCGCGATCCTCGCGACGGGATTCACGCACTTCGACTCGGTGAACAAGCCGGAGTGGGGCTTCGGCACCTTTCCGGACGTGGTCACCACGACGCAGGTCGAGCAGATGATCTCCTCCGGCAGGGGCGTGCGCTGCCCGTCGGACGGGCGCAAGCCGCGGCGCGTCGCGATCCTGCTGTGCGTCGGGTCGCGCGACCGCCAGATCGGCCGCGAATGGTGCTCGAAGATCTGCTGCACGGTGTCCGCAAACCTCGCCATGGAGATCCGCGAGGAACTGCCGGACTGCCACGTCTACATCTACTACATGGACATCCGCACCTTCGGGCTGTACGAGACGAAGTATTACTGGAAGAGCCAGGAGGAGTTCAAGGTCAAGTACATCAAGGCGCGCATCGCCGAGGTCACCTCGAACGGCGAGCAGCTCGTGGTGAAGGGCGAGGACACGCTGGTGAAGCGCCCGATCACGATCCCGTTCGACCTGGTCGTGCACGCCATCGGCATGGACCCGAACGTGGAGAACCCGGCGATTGCCGCGACCTTCGGTGTCGAGCTCGAGAGCCACGGCTACGTCGGGCGAGGCAATGCCTACGGCAACACGGCGGAAACCTCGCGTCCCGGCGTGTTCGTCGCGGGCGCGGCCACGGGACCGGAATCGATCGACGACTCGATCGCGCAGGGCCATGCCGCGGCGCTCGCCGCACTCGGGTTCCTCGAACCGCTGCGGGCGAGCGCCTGAGAGCGGTCGCGATGCGGGCACTCATGCCACGGTCCGGCGTGCCGGCCCCGCAGGCACGGCCCCGGCTGGACCTGAGCGGCCCGCGCCTGCGCCGCTCGCTCGAGGCGCTGGTCGCCGGTGCCGACACGCACGGCGGCATCGAGCGGTACATGGACGCGCTGAAGCTCAAGGCGGCGGTCTTTCGCGAGGCGCTCGGCGATGAAGCGGGCGATGGGCGCCTCGACGTCGAGACGGTGCGACCCTTGTGCGGATTCATGCCGACGGTGCGCCGCCGGATCGTGCCCTGGCTCGAGGAGCCGGCCTGGGGCACGCTGCGCGCCGCGCTCGGGCGGCTGCTCGAGGCTACGGACGACGCGGCGCGAACCGACGAGCGCATTGCGCGCTTCTGCGCGGTGTTTCCGCAGGACGAGCGGCACCGCTGGACGCGCGACTTCGCCGTCGAGTTGCTGCACAACCTCGATCCCGAACGCTACCCGCTGATGACGCGCTGGGTGTGGGATGCCGCGACCAACACCGGCGTGCTGCGCGAGATCTGGTACGGCCCCGACGTGGACCACGCGACGATCGCCGCGCGCGACGACTACGACACGTTCCTGGTGCTGCGCGAGGAGATCTCGCAGTTCCTGTCGACGAACGGCGTGTTCCGCGACGTGCTGCACATGGTCGACATGGTCTGCGCGCAGGTCTACGCGGAATACATCTGCGAACAGGGCGGCAGTTACCTGCGCGCCGACTTCACCGCTCCGGAGGACCCGATGCAGCACACGCGCCGCCTGCTCGGGCTCGACGGCGTTCGCGCCACGGACGGGCGCGCGCGCTTCGCGGCGCTCGACGGCGAGGCGCAGGAAGCGCACGCCGGCGCCGCCCCCCGAACTCTCGCGTGACGAGGCCCGGCCATGCCCATCCACGAAGTATCACTGATCCGTCCCGAGAACCTGCAGTCGCAGGAGCAACTGGTGCTCGACGGGGTCGACGTCTCGGGGCACTGGAGCACGTTCATCGAGTCGCGGGTCATCACGGACTTCAACGAGGCCCTGGAGGACGAGATTGCCGCGCTGCCGGGCGGCGAACACGTGCACCGCTGCTGGCAGTGCGGCTCGTGCACCAACTCGTGCACGGTGAACGCCCTCGACCCGGAGTTCAACCCGCGCTACTGGATCTACCTGATCCGCCTGGGCCTCGAGTCGGAGCTGCTGCGCGACAAGGACATCGTCTGGCAGTGCGTGTCCTGCAACAAGTGCACCTACGCATGCCCGCGGGACGTCGTGCCGGAGGGCGTGATGAAGGCGCTGTCGCACTGGCTGGAGCTCAAGGGTCACGTGCCGGAGTCGCCATCGAGGGCATTCGACGAGATCTTCTCCGAGCAGGTCTTTCAGCGCGGCCGGATCGAGGAAGGCCGCGTGCTGCAGCGCTTCTTCCGGCGGACCGGACAGAGCCTGACGCAGGAGTGGCTCGTCGAACTCGTGAAGCGGATGCTGCGTCACCTGCCGGTCACGATGCTCACGAAGCTCGGGCTCGCGACCGTCGTCGCGCCGCGCACGAGCGGCTGGACGAAGGCGCGCGGAGCGATCGAGGAATACGTGCACGAGCAGCAACGCGAGCGGCGGCGCGCGCTCGGACTCGACGGCCTGATCGAAGCGGCCCGCCGCGACGCGGGGCCCGCGACGGCCGGCCAGGGGGTACGGACGTGAGCACGAAGCAGGACAGGTACCGCAAGGTGGCGTATTACCCGGGCTGCGCGCTCGAGGGCACGGCGCACGCGTACAACCGCTCGACGCGGCAGGTCGGCAAGGCGCTCGGCCTCGAGCTCGTCGAGGTCGAGAACTGGAACTGCTGCGGCGCGATGGAAGTCAAGAACATCGATCCGAAGCTGCAGACCTACCTGTCCGCGCGCGTGCTGGCGACTGCGGCGGCCGGGATGAACATGGACGTGGTGATGGCGCCCTGCAACGGCTGCTATCACAACCTCAAGAAGGCCGAGTACGACCTCGCCCATGACCCGAAGAGCGTCGAAGTCGTGGAGCGGCTTTCGAAGAAGGCGGGTCACGCGACCTACGCGGCGGGCCAGGTCGAGACCATCCACGCACTCGACTGGATCATGCACGGGATCGGCGAGGAGGGTCTCAAGGAACGACTGCGCGGCTCGCTCGAGGGCCTCAAGGTCGCGAACTACTACGGCTGCATGTACACCCGGCCGCGCCACATCTTCCCGGAGAAGGACCGGGGCCCGGGCAGCGAGTCGACGGCGAAGCCGCACTACATGGACGACCTGCTCGCGGCCGCGGGCGCGGTCAACGTCGAGTTCCCGCTCAAGACGGCCTGCTGCGGCGGCGCGCATACGCTGTCCGACAGCGACACCTCGACCAAGCTCGTGCTCAACATCATTCGTGCCGCCGAGGCCGCGGGGGCCGAGGTGATCGCGACCGAGTGCCCGACCTGCCACTCGGGACTCGAGATCCACCAGGTGCGCGCGGAGAAGAAGTTCGGCCAGATGACGCGCGTGAAGATCGTCTATTTCACGCAGCTGCTCGGGTTGGCGCTGGGGCTCGGGGCGAAGCAGGTCGGCGTGCACGAGAACGTCTCGGACTCGCTGGGGTTTCTGAAGGAAAAGGGCATCGCGTGAGGCCGCTGACCGACGTCGAGCATCGCCTGGCCGCGATCGAGGCCGACGCGGCCGGTGACTGTGCGGGCGTGGCGGCCGAACTGCTCGCGATCGGGGAGGAGGTGCTCGAGCACTGGGTGCGGGGCAGGGGCCTCGAGCCCACCGACGAGGCCCGGGAGGGCTTCCGACTGCTGGCCCTGCATCGCCAGGGCTGCGCGGACGAGCCGAGCTTCAACGCCTGCCGGGAAACCTGCCGGGAACTCGTCTACCATTACAACCTCGTCACCCTGGACCCGCGGCACGCCGACACGGCGCGGCGGATCACCATGATGAGGCTGGTCGCCAACCATCTGTTTCTGTTCGTGGCCGGCAAGATGCAGGTCCCGACGCTGGGCGATTTCTGCTGCGCGTCGCGGCCCTTGCGTCAGGATGCGTCGCGGGAGCCCGCCTGAGGAGAGTCGAGATGCCGATCGTGAAGGGGTGCAATCTGCCGGACGACCTGTTGTACGACGTCGAGAACCAGATCTGGTTCAGGGAACTCGGCGACGGCACGGTGAAGGTCGGCATGACGACCGTGGCCACGGCGATGGCGGGCCGGCTGGTCGCGTTCACGCCGAAGAGCGTGGGCAAGGAAGTGAAGGCGGGGAAGTCCTGCGCGACGGTCGAGTCGGGCAAGTGGGTGGGTCCGGCCAAGGTCGCGGCGGGCGGCGAAATCGTTGCAGTCAACGAGGCGCTGGTGGCGAACCCGAGCACGGCGAATGCGGACCCTTACGGCGAGGGCTGGCTGATCGTGCTCAAGCCCGAGGCCTGGGACAGCGTCAGGGGTTCGCTGGTGCCGGGTGCGGAAGTGGCGGGGCCCTACGAGGCGAAGATGAACGCCGACGGGTTCGCCGGATGCGCGTGAGTCCGCGGGAGGGTGGCGTCGCCACCCCGAAACCGGCGATGGTGATCAGCCGGGTCGACCTGAAGAGGCTCGAGCGCAATGCTGGTCGGGCCTGCGAACTGCTCGCCGCGATGGCGAACCGTTCGCGGCTCATGATCCTGTGCCAGCTCGCGGGCGGCGAGAAGTCCGTGAGC